>JAYTTO010000334.1:0-6990 GCA_043744975.1 Betaproteobacteria bacterium
AGTTGCTCCGCGAGCAGGGCGAGGATGCGCTTGCCCGTGTCGGTATTGTCGACGGCCCCCTGCTTGTTGAGCACCTTTACCTCGGTGCCCGCGCCGTTCGCCGCCACCAGTACACGAAATTGCTCCGGCCCCTTCTTGCCTGCGTCGTCGCTGCGCCAGAACGCCAACTTCGAGAGCAGCCCGGAAGGCTTCGCGACATCGACATCCGGATCCTGGTAGCGGACGAAATAGGTACCATCCGCGCGGTTCCGGTCCTCCACCATGAATCCGATCCGATCAAGAGCCAGTCCGACCCGGCGCCAAGCGCGGTCGAAGCCGTCATTGAGCCTGACTGTGCTGCCGACACCCGACTTGACGATAGCAGCCTGCTGGGGAGCCTTGTCGGCATTGCGTACCAGCGCGACGGCGTCGGCCGGTGCCGCAACCCCGAAACGCAGGGCGAGCTTGCCCAGCATCAGCGCCTCCAGTTCCGGATCCGACGGCCGCACCTGCCACTTGGTATTGTTGTCACGTTCCTTGTAGTACACCTCGGCCATGCCCTTGTGGCTGACATAGACCTCGGTAGTACCGGGTTCGGCACCACGCTCGAGCCGCGTGCGGAACTTGTCCCGCTCGGGCAACGACGTGAGCACGTCAAGCTGCTTGTTGATGAACCCCGTGATGCCACCGATCGGCAGCTTGGCGCGATTCTCCGCCCAATCGGTTTCGACCAAGCCGATTGCCGGATCTTCGATCTTGATGAGGAAGCCGTTCTCCTGCCAGAAGTCGCGGATGACCGGGAAAATCTGTTCCGGTGTGGCCTTCACGACAAGCCAGCGTTGGGTGCCCCCGCGCTCCACCCTGACCCGCTCGAACGTCGGCAGCACAGCCGACACGACAGGCGCAGCCGATTTTGGACCGCGTTGATTTTCGTATTGCGAGAAGACTGCCGCCCCACCGGGCGCCGCCTCGGGCACCGTGTAGCGGCTGTTGTTGCCGGGTGCCGAAAGCTCGGGCGGGATCTCCAGCGGGGGCAGCTTGCCGGCCGACTTGTAGTCGATCTTCTTGCCTTCGAGAGCGCCGCTGCAACCGGCAAGCAGCACAGTGATCGCGCACCCGATAACGTGCAGGTATTTCATGGTAACTCCTCGGTGGCTCATGCGGCCTGCGTCTCGCGAACGACGCCGGCGTGCGCCATGGCCGCCCGCAGCACGCCGTGATATTGCTCGGCGAGCGGCGTCAGCGGCAACCGGATGCCCGGACCCACCAGCCCCATCTCATGCAGCACCCACTTGGTCGGAATCGGATTGGCCTCTACGAACAGGGACCGATGCAGCTCGGCCAGGGCGTTGTTCACCTTGCACGCAAGCTCCGCATTGCCGCCCAGCGCTGCATCGCACATATCGCGCATGAGCCTGGGGGCGACGTTGGCAGTAACCGAAATCACGCCATTGGCTCCCAACAGCATCAGCGCGAGGCCGGTGCCGTCGTCGCCGCTGTAGATGGCGAATCCCGGGGGCACGCGCCTGATGAGGTCGATTCCACGTTCGATGTTGCCGGTTGCATCCTTGATGCCGACGATGTTGCGCACCCGCGAAAGCCGCAGCGTCGTGTCATTGTGGAGATCGGCAACCGTGCGCCCGGGAACGTTGTAGACGATCGTGGGCAGGTCCGCAGACTCGGCGATCGCCTTGAAATGCTGGAACAGGCCTTCCTGCGACGGCTTGTTGTAGTAGGGAACGACGGACAGCGCCATCGAAGCCCCGGCCGCCTTGGCATGACGCTGCAGGGCGATCGCCTCGCGCGTCGAGTTGGCGCCTGTGCCCGCAATCACCGGAATGCGTCCTGCCGCATGGGCAACGGTAACCCGGATGAGCTCGATGTGCTCGTCGAAATCGACCGTCGGCGATTCGCCAGTGGTACCGACCACGACAATGCCGTTGGTCCCGTTGCGGATGTGAAAATCGATCAGGCTGCGCAATCCATCGAAATCGAGACTGCCACCGTCATGCATCGGCGTCGCGATCGCGACCAAGCTTCCCGTCAACATGAAACCACTCCTTTACAAAGCGCGGGATTGTACCCGATGGGTCCGTTCATGGCGGCCTGACGGCGCATATGCGCTGCACCATTGCGGGTTTCGGCGCGGCGACCTCGAGATCTTCGAACGCCACCACCTGCAACCGCCCGCGAACCAGAGCGAGCAATTCGCCCGGACGCAGCAGGAAATCGGGGTTTGACGGACGCCCGAAGCGTTCGTTTCCGACGGCGAAGGTCTCGTACAACAGACGGCCGCCGGGAGCGAGGGCATCGAGCAGCGTCGGGAACAACGGCCGGTGCAGGTAGTTGGTCACCACGATCAGTCCGAACGTACACGCGGCAAACGGCCAGGGTGCTCCCGCGAGATCGACGACTATCGCGACGATGCCCGGAACACCCTCCAGGGTTGCGACCGCGGCAGCATCGCGATCGACCGCCGTGACATTCGCGCCCGCGGCAGCGAGCCAGCGCGCATGCCGGCCCGATCCGCAGGCCACGTCCAGGGCTTCGATGCCCGGCGCGACCGCTGCGTACCGGAGGACCCAGCCAGAGGCCCCCGTCGCGACTGCGCTGCTGCCAGGGACATTCCGGTGCACTCCGGGACCTGCAATGCCGGGGGGCGCGTCATCGCCAGGCGGAGGCGCGTTGACACCATCGGGGGTGGGTGCTAAAAATCGCGGCATGGTCAAGCGGGCCGGCGGCGGTGCGCTTCGTCGGAGGAGTGTGGCTGCATGTTTCGTATTTTGCTATCGATGCTCGTGGTTCTGGCGGCAACCTCGGTGTCAGGGTGTGCGCGGATTCATGAGTTGATGACCAAGACGCCATCGGCCACGGCCGCCGTGCTTCCCACTCGCGACAGCACCGTGCGCGGCAACATCCGGTTGGTCCAGCGCGACGGCGGACAAGTTCTGGTCACGGGCAGCATCAGCGGCCTGGCACCGGGCCCCCACGGTTTCCACATCCACGAAAAAGGCAACTGCTCGGCACCCGACGCCGTGAGTGCGGGCGGCCACTTCAATCCCGGGGGCACGCCCCATGGCGCAGTCGATGGCGCGCCGCGCCATGGCGGCGATCTGGGCAACATCGTTGCCGGGCCGGACGGCGTCGCCAGGGTCGATGTCCTCGTGAGCGGCATCTCCCTCGGCACCGCGGCCGACAGCGTGGTGGGGCGCTCGGTCATTGTGCACGCGAAGGCGGACGACTTCGCGACCCAGCCATCGGGCAACGCCGGGTCGCGGATGGCTTGCGGGCTGATCAGCCGAAGTGAATGACCGCGTCGTATGCGGCATCGTCGGCGCGTCGACCAGCGATTGATACCCTGGCTCGAAGCCGATGAGCCGTTCCCTCCGCTATCGGCGGCGCTGGGGCACCCCAACGGCCTGCTCGCCGCGAGCGCCGACCTGAACCCCGCCCGTGTCCTCGACGCCTACCGGCACGGCATCTTTCCCTGGTTCAACGACAGCGAGCCCGTGCTCTGGTGGAGTCCGGATCCGCGGATGGTCCTGTTCACGGCCGAACTGCGCGTGACGCGGTCGCTCGACAAGACCCTGCGCAACAGGGCGTACGAGGTACGCCACGACACCGCCTTCCGCGAGGTGATGATGGCGTGCGCCGCGCCACGCCACGGTCAACGCGGCACCTGGATCACCGACGTCATGCTCGACGTCTATTGCGGACTGCATCGCGACGGCTGGGCACACAGCGTCGAAACCTGGATCGACGGCGAACTCGCAGGCGGCCTCTATGGGATGGCCATCGGCAACATGTTCTTCGGGGAGTCGATGTTCGCCCGGGTACGCGATGCGTCGAAGATCGCGTTGGTGCATCTCGTGAAGCACCTGGACAGCGCCGGTTTCCCCATGCTCGATTGCCAGATGGCCACCGACCACCTGGCCTCCCTGGGGGCGAGGGAGATCGAACGAGCGGAATTTTCGCGGCGCCTTGCGGAGTTGGTAGACTCGGCAGCCGTTCCGTCGGCATGGCGCGCCATCACCACGTTGTCCCAGCGATGACCCAGCTCAACGACCTGCCGTTCTCGGTGCTTCAGTTCTATGCCACGGCACCGTACCCATGCAGCTATCTGGCTGACCGCCTCGCGCGCTCGCAGGTTGCCACGCCGAGCCACGCCATCGACACCCACGTCTACAGCGAACTGGTGCGGGCCGGTTTCCGGCGCAGCGGCGCCTTCACCTACCGGCCCAACTGCGACAACTGCCGCGCCTGCATCCCGGTCCGCATCGCGGTCGACGCCTTCCGTCCCGGCCGCTCGCAACGCCGCGCATGGCAGCGGCACGAGGGCTTGGAGTCGCGCATGCTCGACCTGAAATACAGCCCGGAGCACTACGCGCTCTACCTTCGCTACCAGTCGGCCCGCCACTTCGGCTGCGGTATGGACCACGACTCGCGCGAGCAGTACCGCCATTTTCTGCTCCAGAGCAACGTGCGCTCGAACCTGATCGAGTTCCGCGATGAAGGCGTCCTGCGCATGGTGAGCATCGTCGACCGGATCGAAGACGGCGTGTCCTCGGTCTATACGTTCTTCGATCCCGATCCGGGTGGCGCCAGCTACGGCACCTTCAACGTGCTCTGGCAGATCGAGCTCTGCCGCCAGTTCGGCCTGCCGCATCTGTATCTCGGCTACTGGATCGCCGAGAGCCGCAAGATGGCCTACAAGATCAACTTCCAGCCGATGGAAGGGTTGGTCGCGGGCCAGTGGCAACCGCTCGGATGATGCGCATGCCTGCCGGGCTCCCGCGCGTCGCCTTCGCCACCCGGCGCCGCGCCTGCGCATGAGTGCCACGCAAGAAGGCGCAATCTCGCTTGAGCAGCGGGATGCCGTGTTGTTGATCGGGCTCGACCGCGTCGCCAAGCGCAACGCCTTCGACCTGCCCATGTATGCCGCGCTGTCGGCGGCGCTTGGGACGCTCGAACGCGATCCCGCCCTGCGCTGCGGCGTGCTGTTCGCCCATGGGGAACACTTCACCGGCGGCATCGACCTGCCGCAATGGGTACCCCACTTCCAGAACGGCCGCACGCCGCCGCTGCCGGCCAACGGACTCGACCCGCTGGGACTCGACGCAGCGCGCACCCGCACCAAGCCGCTGATCATCGCCGTGCAAGGCTATTGCTACACGATCGGGATCGAACTGGTCCTGGCCGCGGACATCCGGATCGCCGCCGATACGACCCGCTTCGCGCAGATCGAGGTGAAGCGCGGGATCTATCCGATCGGCGGCGCCACGGTCCGGTTCGCGGCGGAGTCCGGCTGGGGCAACGCGATGCGATGGCTGCTGACCGGCGACGAATTCGACGCTGCCGAGGCGTATCGCATCGGTCTCGTCCAGCAGGTCGTTCCCGCCGGCACCCAACTCGAGACAGCCGTGGCGATCGCCAGGAGCATCGCCCGCCAAGCTCCCCTGGCCGTCCGGGCAAGCCTGCTGGCCGCGCGCCGCGCGCTCGACGAGGGGCAACGAGCGGCGATCGCCCATCTGTTGCCGGACCTGCGGGCCCTGCTCGACACCGATGACGCTCGCGAGGGCCTGGCCGCGTTCCATGAACGTCGCGAGGGCCGCTTCACCGGGCGTTGACGTGCTGTACCGGGCACTGCAGCCACTGCTGTTCCGCATCGACGGCGAACGCTCCCACGACCTGGCGCTGCGTCTGCTCGACACCGCCTGTGCGCTGCATCTGTCGCGCCCGCCGGTTCCGTGGCCGGGAGCTGCGACCCACGTCATGGGAATCGACTTCCCCAACCCGGTCGGGCTGGCGGCAGGCCTGGACAAGAACGGCGCGCACCTCGATTCTCTCGCCGGCCTCGGCTTCGGCTTCATCGAGATCGGCACGGTCACGCCGCGTCCGCAGCCCGGCAATCCCCGGCCGAGAATGTTCCGCCTGCCGGACGCACGCGCCGTGATCAACCGGCTGGGATTCAACAATGCCGGCGTCGACGCCTTGCTCGCCAATGTTGCTGCCAGCCGGTACCGCGGCGTGCTCGGCGTCAATATCGGCAAGAACGCCGACACGCCGATCGAGCGCGCGGTCGACGACTACCTGCTGTGCCTGCGCAAGGTCCATTCGATCGCCCACTATGTGACGGTCAACATCTCGTCGCCCAACACCCGCGATCTGCGGCAGTTGCAGACGGGCGATGCGCTCGATCGCCTGCTCGCAGCCATCATGGAAGAACGCGCCCGGTTGGAGCAGGAACATCGGCGACGCGTCCCGATCGCCGTCAAGCTGGCGCCCGACCTGGACGAACCCGCCGTCGAAGCGGCCGCCGAGGCGTTGCTGCGGCACGAGGTCGACGCCGTCATCGCCACCAACACGACGATTTCGCGGGACGGCGTGGCCGGATTGCCGCACGCGGAGGAGACCGGCGGATTGTCCGGCGCGCCGCTCAAGGCGCGTGCAACAAACGTGCTGCGAGCGCTGCACGCCATCCTCGGCACGCGGATTCCGCTGATCGGCGTCGGCGGTATCCTCGATGCAGCCGACGCGGCAGAAAAGATCGCCGCCGGGGCACGGCTCGTGCAGGTCTACACCGGACTGATCTACCGCGGTCCCGGCTTGGTGCGGGAGCTGGCGACGGCACTGACCCCGCCTGCATCGAAGACGCGTTGAGCGCATTGGCTATAATTATCGGTTCACTCCGACCTCACGATCGCATGTCCGCTCCCGCCTCCGACACCCTCCGCCTCGCTTTCGATTTCGCTTTTCAGGATCTGTACGACACGGCCGCCCTGGAACGTCTCGACCGGACCTTCCTGGAGCAACTGGCCCGGTTCGATCCCGCCCTTGCCTTCCGCTTCGCCGAAGCGCGCCTGGACCCGGAAGCCCTCGACCGCAAGCAGGAAGCCGCACTGCTGCTCGAAGCCGGGCCCCATCTCGAAGACTTCCTCGCGCGACTCTTCGGCATCGAAGCCCCTGCAAGGGCCCTGGCGGAGCGTCACCATGCGCTGGCCCCGGTATATG
>JAYTTO010000335.1:0-3877 GCA_043744975.1 Betaproteobacteria bacterium
CCGTCGTCGCGGCGATAGCCACGGCATTCGATGGTACGGGTGTGATGTGGTTGGCGCGGAACCGGGGTCGATAGTGGCATGGGTACGCAGCTTGGAGCGGAGAGCGGGTCAACCTGGATCCGTGGCCTGCAACCGCAGCCGGCGCGCGTCGAGACGATCGAGGATCCGGCGCTTCTGCACCGGCGCAAGCTGCGACCAGAGGGCGATTTCGTCGAGATCGCGATAACACCCGCGGCACAGTCCGATCACCGGATCGAACTCGCACACCTTGACGCAAGGGGACGGCACGTCGTCGACCATCATGGCACCTACGCCGACCCGCGGCGTCACTGGGATAATGCCGAAGCATAACCCGGCGCCGCGGATCGACGCCGCGTTCACTGCCCGACGGCAGACGTGGACAGGCGCGGCTGACAGCGGCCCAACACCCTGACCCGGTTGGCGACATCGGGCTCGGTGACGGTCGGCGGCCCGGCGATCGGCCCAAGGGTCGAGGCCGGAGCGTAGCGGATCACGGCGAGGCTGCCATCGGTCTGCGGCACACCCACCACCACCGGATTTCCCGACGGACCGACATCGAGGCCCGGACGCAGACGCAGATCGATCCCGTCGAGGCCGAGGCCTGCGCCATCGGTGCAACTGTGGACGAAACTCTCGACACTGACGATATCGGGCACGACCGCGAAGGCAAAGCGAGGCTCCACTTCGATCGTCTCCGCCTCCAGCACTTCTCCGGTCCAGCGCCCGGACACGGCGACTTCCCGCCCCGGCGCGAGCGGCATCGCGGTCGCCGACACCGGCAGCCTCACGCGGACCATTCCGAGTTCGGCATCGCGCCCGTCCAGCTCGGTGAGGCGCCCGGTCAACCGGACTGCCTCGACGCGATCGACCGGCTCGATGCGGGTCGCGACGACGCCACCGTCCAGGGTCATCAGGCCGCTGACCCGCCGCCAGGCTCGACGACAGCGGCAGCAGGCACACCAGTAGTATCCACCCATGCCGGGGGGCGTACAGCTTGGCGTTCAAGCGTCGACTCCGATTTTTCCGCCAGCGGTTCGGCATAGAAGTACACGCCGAAGTTCATTCGCCAGGCAACGTCGTGGGCGGCATGTCTCTTGTCGGCGACACGGGCATTGACCGCACGCAACGCCTTCATCCCGTTGGTCTCGGCCAGACGCGCGAACTCGGTGATGTCGCCCGCGCGCACGTTCTCGTAGTGCACGCAGCGTTCCAGGAACGGCGCTTCGGCGCCGAAATTGTGCGCGACGGCGGCAATGTGATCGTGAATGTTCTGTCCCAGGTAGAACGAGACTGATCGCAGCAATCCTGAGCACGGTGTTCCTCGCCGGTGCCGCCTTCGCCACGCTGAGCCATGCCGCAGACAAGCCGGACAGCGAGAAGAAGGAATTGCCTGCGGACAAGGGCAAAGACAAAGACAAGAAGTAAGACCCCGGTCCGACCCGCGCACCGGCATCCTCCCCGGTTGGTGCGCGGCCCGGGGATCGCAAGTCCGCTTCGGCGGGTGCGCGCTCCCCCGCGGGAAGCAGCCTGAAACCCCGATCAGGTCGCTTCCCGCACCTTCCTGGCCGCCAGCGCTCGTCCGGCGCGCGACCCGTTGGGCCGGCCGATCGCCTGCGAGATGAACTCGCCCGCGTCGACCAGCAGGTCGAGGTCGATCCCGGTCTCGACGCCCATGCCGTGCAGCATGTACACCACGTCCTCGGTCGCGACGTTGCCGGTGGCGCCCTTGGCATAGGGGCAGCCGCCCAGACCCGCGACGGAGCTGTCGAAGCTCGCGATCCCGAGCTGGAGCGACGCGAGAATGTTTCCCAGCGCCTGGCCGTAGGTATCGTGGAAATGGCCGGCAAGGTTCTCGATCGGCACCCGTGTCGCCACCGTCTCGATCATGCGCTGCGTGGCCAGGGGCGTGCCGGCCCCGATGGTGTCGCCGAGCGAGACCTCGTAGCAGCCGAGGTCGATCAGGCGGCGCGCCACTTCCGCCACGGCGCCCGGGTCGACCGCCCCCTCGTACGGGCAGCCGAGAACGCACGACACGTACCCCCGCACCTTCACGCCTGCCGCCAGCGCCGCCTCGCATACCGGCGCGAAGCGTTCGAGCGATTCACCGATCGAGCAGTTGATGTTGCGCCGGGAAAACGATTCCGACGCCGCCGCGAACACGGCCACCTCTTCGGCCCGGGCGGCGAGCGCCGCTTCGAGCCCCTTCAGGTTCGGCACCAGCACCGGATAGCTGACGCCCGGGCGGCGCCGGATGCGCGCCATCACGTCGGCGGCATCGGCCATCTGCGGCACCCACCTGGGCGAGACGAAGCTGGTCGCCTCCACGACGGGCAGACCGGCATCGGCCAACCGTTCGATCAGGGCGACCTTGATGTCGGTGGTCACCGGCGCCTGCTCGTTCTGGAGACCGTCGCGCGCCGCGACGTCGATCAGACGGACTCGCGATGGAAATCTCATGTCCCCGCCCGCCCCGGATCGCGGAACACCGGCGCCCCGGTGCGACGGCTCATGTGTCGAACTCCAGCAGATCGACCCCCTCCTGCACCTGGTCGCCGCGGGCGAAGAACACGGCCTTGACCGTGCCGGCCCTGGGTGCGGCGATCGTGTGCTCCATCTTCATCGCTTCGATGATCATCAGTGCGGCCCCTTTCTCCACTTGGTCGCCGGCCTTGACCATCACCTCGATGACGCTGCCCGGCATGGGCGCGGCGAGCGATCCGATGGCGTCGTTGTCTTCAGCCGGACCGCGTCGCGCCAGTTCGAGCCGGCACCTGCGGCCGAAGGCAAATACCGACAGCACCTGGCCATTCCGGACCACCGTCGCCGACGCTTCGACATCGCCAAGGCGCACGCGCAGGGTGGTTGCATCGACCAGTTCACCGGAGGCCGACAGGACGCCGCCCGGAAGCTCCAGCTCGAAGCCCCGCGGCCGGTAGTGCGCCGTCACGACCACGTCGCGCCCGCCATCGACGAATCGCAGCAGATGATGATTATCCTCGCTCAGGCGCCAGCCGCTGGCATCGTGCCAGGGCGAGTGCGGATCGCCGGACGCCGCGGCGCGCGTCCTGGCATCACGTTCTTCATGCAGCAACTCGGACAGCGCGGCAACTGCCAGGAAGTCGTCCGGCACCGGTTCGGCGGCGGGCAGCAGTTCATCGTGGTGCCGTTCGATCAGGCCGGTGTCGAGCAATCCGGCCTCGAGGTGGGCACGGGCAAACGCCGGGTGGGCGACGACGGAACCGAGAAACGCCACGTTGCTGGCGACACCAACCACCTGATACTCGGCGAGGGCGGTGCGCAGGCGGTGCAGTGCCGCGGTGCGATCGACATCCCAGCAGATCAGCTTGGCGATCATCGGATCGTAGTTGACCCCGATCTCGTCGCCGGCGCGCACCCCGGTATCGACGCGCACGTTCGCGGAGGCCGCGGGTTCGCGCAGGTGCACCAGGCGACCGATGGCGGGAAGAAAGCCGCGCGCCGGATCCTCGGCGTAGATCCGCGCCTCGATCGCGTGGCCGCGCATGGGCACTTGATCCTGCGCAAGCGGCAACGGCTCGCCCGCCGCAACACGAAGCTGCCATTCGACGAGGTCGAGGCCGGTGATCATCTCGGTCACCGGATGCTCGACCTGGAGGCGGGTGTTCATCTCCATGAAATAGAACACGCCGGACGAGTCGACGATGAACTCGACCGTGCCGGCGCCCACATAGCCGACCGCGGCGGCGGCGGCGATCGCGGCGGCGCCCATCTCCGCGCGCCGTTCCGGCGCCATGCCCGGCGCCGGCGCCTCCTCGAGCACCTTCTGGTGCCGGCGCTGCACCGAGCAGTCGCGTTCGAACAGGTGGATGCAGTTGCC
>JAYTTO010000336.1:0-2549 GCA_043744975.1 Betaproteobacteria bacterium
CCGTACTGCCCGGGCTGAACGGCGCGTCCGACCGACGCTGATCGACGACACCGGCCAGCGCCATTGGCCGGTGCTGTTGCTGGCAACGGCGAGCAACCTCCATCATGATCGAAGCGCCTTCATGCCGGTTGATCGGCTTCGAGGGCGTTTCGATGCGGATCGTGGCCGGGGGACTCGCGAAGTGCGTTTCTGGTCATCCCCTGAGATCGTTCCAGCAGGTCACGATTCGCTGGCGCTGCGCGGCGTCCGGCATCGGCCCCTCGCCCGCCCTGGCATTGTCGGCCATGTGCGGCGCCTTGCCCGTACCCGGGATCGCGCAGGTCACCGCCGGATGGGCGACAACGAACTTGAGGAACAGTTGCGCCCAGGTGGTGCACGCCAGATCGGCTGCCCAGGCGGGAAGCGCAACGCCCGCGACGGATCGCAACACCCCGCCACTCCCCAGCGGCAGGTTCGCCAGCACCGCGATGCCGCGCTCGGCCGCGAGCGGCAGCAGGCGCTCCTCGGCGGCGCGGTCGGCGATCGAGTAATTGAGCTGGACGAAATCCAGCGGCTCTGCCCGCATCACCGCTTCGAGGTCGGCATGGGCGCTGGAGGTGTAGTGCGTCACGCCCAGATACCGGATGCGGCTGCCCTGCTTCCAGTCACGCAGGGTCTTCAGGTGGATTTTGTAGTCGACGAGGTTGTGGACCTGCATCAGATCGATGCAATCGGACTGCATGAGTTGCATCGAGCGTTGCATCTGCGCGATGCCGGCGTCTCGCCCCCGCGTCCACACCTTGGTCGCGAGAAAGGCGCGCGGTTCCGCCGGTTGCGCCAGAAGTTCGCCGACCGTGGCTTCGGCCCGGCCGTACATCGGAGAGCTGTCGATCACCGTTCCACCGGCCGCGAACAAGGTCAGCAACACTTGCGGCAACTGTCCATGGCCGCTCGATCCGGGCGCGACATCGAAGCCGCGATACGTGCCGCAGCCAATGACGGGCAACCGTTCGCCCGACGCGGGAATGGCGCGGGTGAGCATCGCTCCCGCTCCTAGGTCGCGTCCTGGGCCATCGCAGCGGACGACCAGAGCACGGCGACAATTGCGGCAAGTATCGTGGATCTGATCATCGTGGGTCTCCGGTCTGGTGGTTGCTGGCAGCGGGTGTGGTCGTTGCCTTCCGCAATCGGAGGCGGCGTCCCGACCTCGTCCGGCGTGTTCACCCGCCCGCTGTCGAATAGGCTATACGATGGCTCGACGCCGAGTTGCCATTTACGCATGATTCGGCGGCGCCCGTGTAATGCCCACGTCAACTCTCCCCAGCCTGCGATTCGTCTCCATGCCATCCATCCAAGTCGGTTTCGCCAACGCCCAAGGCCTCGAACTTGCCGGGCGCCTCGACCTTCCGTCCGGACCGGCACGAGCGATCGCCCTGTTCGCGCACTGTTTTTCCTGCTCGAAGGATCTCCTGGCCGCGGGCCGCATCGCCCAGGCATTGAACGACGAGGGCTTCGGCGTACTGCGCTTCGATTTCGCTGGCCTGGGCAAGTCGGCGGGGAACTTTTCCGATACAAATTTCAGCTCCAATGTCGATGATCTCGTCGCTGCGGCGGCCTGGTTGCGTGAGCATCATTCGGCGCCCGCGGTGCTGGTTGGCCACAGCCTCGGCGGGGCAGCCGTCGTGGCGGCGGCGCATCGCCTTCCGGAAGTCCGGGCCGTCGCGACGATCGGGGCGCCGTCGAACGTGGAACATGTGCTCGATCACTTCGCCGATCAGTTGGCGACGATCGAGAACGAGGGCGAGGCCAACGTGCTGCTGGCGGGTCGGCCATTCCGCATCACGCGCCAGTTCCTCGATGACGCCCGCGAGCAGGACATCCGCGCAGCCGTACACACCCTGGGCCGCCCGCTGCTGGTGATGCACGCGCCCGGCGATACGGTGGTCGGGATCGATAATGCCGCAGCGCTCTATGCGGCCGCGCGCCACCCGAAGAGTTTCATCGGCATCGACGGCGCCGACCACCTGCTGACCACTGCTGCCGATGCCCGTTTTGCCGGATCGATGATCGCCGCCTGGGCGAGCCGCTACGTGGAGCGCGGCGCCGAACCGCCGCCGGCGCCGGCCGTCGGCATCCTGATCACCGAAAGCGGTGTGTCACGACTTCAGAATTGGGTGGTCGCGGCAAACCGCCGGCCGCTGCTCGCCGACGAACCAGCGCGGGTGGGCGGCAGCGATACCGGCTACGGGCCGTTCCAGTGGGTCGCCATCGGCCTTGCCGCCTGCACGTCCATGACCTTGCGCCTGTACGCCGATGGCAAGCAGATGCCGTTGGAGCACGTCGAGGTGGCCGTGACGCATTCGAAGCGCCCGGCGCCGCCGCTCGACCGGGAAGCGACCACGGCGGCCGGCACGATCGACGTCTTCGATCTGACCGTACGGGTTCGCGGGTCGCTGGAGGCAGAGGCGCTCAGCCGGCTGGAGGCGATCGCGAACCGCTGTCCCGTGCACAAGCTACTGGCGCCGGGTGGCCTCGTGCAGATCGTGGCGTTCGAACGGATGCCCTGAAGA
>JAYTTO010000337.1:0-5730 GCA_043744975.1 Betaproteobacteria bacterium
GCCGCTTCGATCGTCAGTGCAACCAAGTCTTCGCGCTCAAGATTGTGGACGTTCGACTTGCCGCAGGCCCGGGCAATCGTCGTCAGCTCCATGTTCATCGTCTTGAAGTAGTTCTTCAGGTGCCGGGCGGCGGTGGCCGGATCGAGCCGCATCTCCAGTTCTGCGTCCTGGGTGGTGATGCCGACCGGGCACTTGCCGGTGTGACAGTGATGGCAGAACCCGGGGGCGGTCCCGAGCGCCGCATAGTCCGCCTCGGCGGAATGAGTCACGCCGTCGCGGAGCCAACTGTCGTGATTGCATCCCATCGCGAACAGCGCCCCCTGCCCGATCGAGACGGCGTCCGCGCCCATCGCGAGCGCCTTCGCCACGTCGGCGCCGGTCCGGATCCCGCCCGAGATGATCAGTTGCACCTTGCCGCGCATGTCCATCTCCTCGAGCGCCTCGACCGCCTGCCGCAGAGCCGGCAATGTCGGGATGCCGACGTTCTCGATGAAGACGGTCTGCGTGGCCGCCGTGCCGCCCTGCATGCCATCCACGACGACAACGTCGGCGCCGGCATGCACCGCCAGCTTGACGTCGTTGTACACGCGGGTCGCGCCGATCTTCACATAGATCGGCACCTGCCAGTCGGTGATCTCGCGCAACTCGTTGAGCTTGATCACGAGATCGTCCGGTCCGGTCCAGTCCGGATGCCGGCAGGCCGAACGCTGGTCGATGCCCTCCGGCAGCGTCCGCATCTTCGCCACCCGCGGATTCACCTTCTGTCCCATCAGCATGCCGCCGCCGCCGGGCTTGGCACCCTGGCCGATCACCATCTCGATGGCATCGGCGCGCCGCACATCGTCCGGATTGAAACCATAACGCGAGGGCAGGCACTGATAGACCAGCAGCTTGGACGAGGCCCGCTCTTCCTGCGTCATGCCGCCGTCACCGGTGGTGGTAGTGGTGCCGAGTTCGGTCGCAGCCCGGCCGAGGGCCTCCTTGACCCGCGCCGACAGCGATCCGAAGCTCATGCCGGCGAAGGTGATCGGAATGTCGAGCTCGATCGGCTTTTTCGCGAAGCGCGTGCCGAGCACGGTGCGCGTGGTGCAGCGTTCGCGGTAACCCTCGAGCGGATAGCGCGAAGCGGATCCGGCGAGGAACACCAGGTCATCGAAGCTCGGCAGATGACGCTTGGCACCCAGACCCCGGATCTCGTACAGCCCGCTTGCGGCCGCGTGGTGGATATAGTCGATGACCCGCCGATCGTAACCGGCGGATTCCTCGCGCTGGAGGCGATGTGATGCGGAAACGGCAGCGTGGTCGACAGGCTTGTTCATGTGGTCACTCGATGGCTGGAAACGTCGCGGTCGGATCAGTATTCCTGGTTGGCATCGGCGTTCCAGTGATATAGCTGGCGCGCGGACGCAACGCGTTTGAATTCTGCGGGATCGTGGGACAGACCGGCCTGCTTCAGCAACCCGCCGACGGCGGCCAGGTCGGCGGGACCCATCGGCTCCTCGCGCGCGTCGGCGCCGAGCGACTTGATGCGTCCGCGCACGTACAGCACGGCCTCGTAGAGCGAGTCGCCGAGCGCGTCGCCGGCATCCCCACACACGATCAGGCGCCCGGCCTGCGCCATGAACGCCGAGTAGTTGCCGACGTTGCCGCCGACCACGATGTCGATGCCCTTCATCGAGATGCCGCAGCGCAGGCTGGCAGTGCCCTCGATCACGAGCAGCCCGCCGTGGCCCGTGGCGCCGGCGGATTCGGAGGCGAAGCCCTTCACCCGCACCATCCCCGACATCATGTTCTCTGCCACGCCCCAACCCACGTTGCCGTGGACGGTGATCGACGCGTGCTTGTTCATGCCGCCGAGGTAGTAGCCTCCGTGCCCCTGCACATCGATCTCGACCGGATGGTTCACGCCCACCGCGATGCTGTGCGCGCCGTTCGGATTGAGCACCTCGACCCGACGCACGCCGCTGGTCACGAGATCGGCGTGGAGGAACTGGTTGAGATCGCGCGTCGTGTGGCCGCGCAGATCGAAGGTCCGGGTCGGCGCCGACGGCCGGTCGAGCGTCACACCTTCCATACGTAGATCTCCTCCGGCATGGGTTCGAACAGATGAGCATCGTTCACGCCCGGAAGATGCGCCAGGCCGCGGAACTCCGAGGCGATCGCGACGTAGTCATCGGTCTCCGCGACGATCGCGGGCTTGCACGCGAAGGCGTCCCGGACCAGCGCGAGCTCGGTGTCGGTGCCGATCAGGAACGTGTAGAACCCGTCGAGTTCGCGAAAGCCCTGCCGCAGCGCGTCCTCGAGCGAGTCGCCTTCGCGCATACGCCATTCGAGAAAGCGCGTCGCCGCCTCGGTGTCGTTGTCGGTCTCGAACTCGATGCCGCGATGCTCGAGCTTGCGCCGGATCATGTAGGGATTCGAGATCGTGCCGTTGTGCACCAGGCAGAAATCCTCGCCGGCGGTGAAGGGATGCGCGCGATCCGGCGTCACGGCCGATTCGGTCGCCATGCGCGTATGACCGACGACATGCGTACCCGACAGCTTGCGGAAATCGTAGCGGTCCGCGATCTCGCTCGGGTGGCCGATATCCTTGTAGATGTCGATCACGCGACCGGCAGAGAGCACATGCAGCTGGCCGAAATGCTCGCGCGTCCAGCTCTTGACCGCGGCCGGGGACTCGTCGCAGACAAGAACGGCGTGGTTGCCCTTGACGGCAAGCTGGGCGTTGGTGCCGAAGCGTTCGATGAACCTGCCCTCGAAGACGGCCCAGTCGTAACCCCAGACCGGCGCGTGGATGCTGTACTTGCGCTGGGCGCCTTGCAGCTGGTCGGTGAACACGGCCAGACCGGCCGATTCCGGCCCACGCGCCGCCATCTCGTCCAGGATCGGCGTCATCAATTCGCCGAGCCGCGGCCGCAACGCCGGGTTCTTGATCAGCAGACCAACGATTCCACACATGTCATGTCTCCCACAGTGCCCACAGGGTCCCCCGAGGACACCGGCCCCCTGGAGGGGGAAGGCGTGGCGCAGCGAAGCCTGGGGGTGGATGTTTCATTTTCAGAAGAATTCAAGGTACCGCTCGACTTCCCACGCCGATACGTGACGCGAGTACTCGACCCATTCCATGCGCTTCAAGCGGATGAACTCGGCGGCGAGATCGCGGCCGAGCGCGGCGCACAGCACATCGTCGGCTTCGAGGGCGTCGAGCGCCTCGTTGAGGTTCTGCGGCAGCACCTTGATCCCGGCGTCGGCCAGTTGCTTCGGCGACCATTCGTAGAGGTTCTCGTTGACCGGTTCGCCCGGATCGAGTTTCTTCGCGATGCCGTCCATGCCGGCGCCGATGACGGCCGCCGTCACCAGGTAGGGATTGATCGCCCCGTCCGGGAGCCGCAGCTCGAGCCGCCCGTACGGAATGCGGACCATGCAGGTGCGGTTGTTGTCGCCGTACGCGATGTAGGCGGGTGCCCAGGTCGCGCCGGACAGCGCGCGTCCGACGACGAGGCGCTTGTAGGAGTTGACGGTGGGCGCGCACAACGCGGTCAACGCGGGCGCGTGGGCCAGCAACCCGCCCAGGAACTGGTACGCCATCTTCGACAGGCCGAGCCCGCGCTTGTCCTTGTCGTCGTGGAACAGGTTCGGCGTCTTGGCATCCCCCATCGACAGATGGAAATGGGAGCCGGTGCCGGTCCGGTTGGAGAACGGCTTGGGCATGAAGGTCACGATCATGCCCATCTGGTTGGCGATCTCGGAGGCCGCCATCTTCAGATAGATGATGCGGTCGGCGGAGGTCAGCGCGTCCGAATAGGTGAAGTTAACCTCGAACTGCCCGTTGGCGTCCTCGTGATCGATCTGGTAGACGTCGATGCCGACGGTCCGCAGCGCCTGCGTGAACCGGTCGAGAAAGGCGGCGCTGCGGGCCAGCCCCTTGTAGTCGTAGCACGGCTTCTCGAGCGTGTCGGTGTCGTCACAGGGCACCACGCTACCATCGGTGTTGCGCTTGAGCAGCATGAACTCTGGTTCGATGCCGGTGAACAGCGTCAGGCCCCTGGCCGCCAGCTGATCGATCTGCAGCTTCAATGCATAGCGCGAGTCGTAGGCATAGGGCTTGCCGTTGGTATAGCCGTAGGTCGCCATGCGCGCGAAGCCCGGCATCCAGGGCATCGTCTGCAGCGTCGACAAGTCGCCGCGCGCCATGTAGTCGGGGCCGTGCGGACCCATGCCGAAACCCCAGAGCGCGAAACCGGCAAAACCGGCGCCGTCCTTGAGCACCATGTCGAGATGCTCGACCGGCACGGCCTTCGCCTTCGCTGTGCCGTGGATGTCGACGAACTGCGCGAGGATGTAGCGGATCTCGTGGTCCTTGAAGAACTTCCTGGCTTGTGCGGGCGTCATCGCCTGGTTCCCTTTGCGGAGGAGGTTGTGATCGGATCAGGTTGCGGCATCGGCGAACAGGTTCGCGATGCCGATGGGACCGCCGCCGAGTTCCTCGGCGATGCCGATGAGCGTTTCCCAGAAATACGGGCCCATCGTGCCGTCGCACCAGACCCGATAGCACGGCACGCCGCCGCGGTCGCTGCGCAGCACCGTCACCGAGACGCCGACCATCTGGGTCAGAGTCACGATGCGGCCGGCCGCCGGCTGCGAGGCGAAATCGACGTTGCAGGTCTGCACCAGCAATTCGTTGACCGCGATCCCGGTCAGCGCCAGCGCGCAGTCCTGGCGGGGCACCGGATACACGCCCGGCTCGCCAGGTTGCAATGCACCCGGAAGACGCGCGGCTGTGGCGTCACCAAAGCCGTCTTCGATCAGGAATTCGGTGCGCGCGAGTCGGGCCACGAGTCCGGTGCCCGCCGGCGTCCAGCTGTTGGCCTCGGCCGGAACGGGAACGTTACGGGCCGTCAGCCATGCTTCGGCGCCGGGGCCCTTCACGCCCGCCCGCACGAACGCCGAGAGGTCGCACACCCCCACCGCCGTCTGCCACCGGTCGGCTTCGCCCGGGAAGCGCTCCGGGATCTCCATGCCATGCACCGTGCGCAACGGCGGACGGAGACCGGCAACGGCGCCGGCGAGAGGACTGATTCGGATCGGATATGACATGGCCGGTTCAGTCCGCAAGCTTCTGACGCTCGCTGGCGGCGTCATAGAAAGGCGTTGGAACAACGCGTGCCGGCACCATGACACCGCCGTCGGCACGAATGAAGAACGGGGTGGCTTCCGCAGCCAGCTCCGGCTCGATGAACGCCAGTCCGATGTGGCGCTGCAGGCTGTCGCTCCAGGCGATGCTGGTCACGCGTCCGGCGATGGTGTTGTCGCGGATGACCAGATGGCATTCCTTCGGTACCGGTCCGGTGTGCCCGGTGTGGGTAGCGTCGAGTTCGAATCCGACCAGCCGCTGGCGCGGCCCGCCCTTGCGGACGATCTCGACGCTGCGCTTGCCGACGAAGAACGGTTTCTCCATCTTGACCGCCCAGGCGAGACCTGCCTGGTCCGGCTGGGTCAGGCCGTCGGTATCCTGGCCGACGATGATGTGGCCTTTCTCCAGCCGCAGCAGCCGCTGCGCCTCGACCCCGAACGGCCGCACGCCGGCCCCGGAAGCCATGATCGCGTCCCACACTCGCACGGCCTGGTCTGCCGGCGCATGGATCTCGTAACCGAGCTCGCCGACAAAGCCCACGCGCATCAGGCGGCAGGGCACGCCTGCGACCTCCCCCACGCGCACGGCCAGATACG
>JAYTTO010000338.1:0-7893 GCA_043744975.1 Betaproteobacteria bacterium
CTTCTTCAGCAGCCCGCGCGGCGCTGCCTGCAGCACGAACGCCTCAAGGTCGCCACCCCAGAGCGAGTTCTGCATGATCTCCGCGCTGCTGCCGAGCAGCGCGGACACTTCCGTGCTGTACTGGCCGGCGCCGAGCTTGGGCGTGACGTTGATGCCGATCTGCGCCTGCGGCTTGATCATCTTGAGCGTTTCGGTGAAATCGGTCCAGGCGTCCTGGCCCCAGGCGTAGTTGGGATTCACGCCCGAGAACATCTTGAGGTTCGGGTACTGGTCGGCGATGTAGCGCGCCGCGGCGACGTTCTCCTGGGTCGCCATGGTCGTGGTCCGGAACACGTAGTGGTAGCTGGCTTCCTCGAACACGCGGTTGGTGGCGCAGTCGAACAGCACGGTGACCTTCTTCATCTCTTCGGCCACTGGCGCGACCGCGAGGCAGTCGCCGCTGGAGATGACGCCGATCACGAGGTCGACATCCTGGCGCGAGACCAGGTTGCGGTACTCGGTGACCACCTTGGTCGGTCCGCCCGCCTCATCGACATATACGACTTCGATTGGCCGCCCGCCGAAGCCCTTCTGCTCGTATCCCGGCACGACGCCGCCCTTGTTGAAGGCCTCGACCAGCAGGTCGGCCGCATTCTTGGCCGGAACGCCGAACGGGCCGGCCGCGGGACCGGAGAGAAACGTGATGACGCCGATGCGCAGCGGTTTATCCTGGGCGCCGGCGAACCCCGGGCACAGTGACAGCGTTGCGGCGACGACGATGGCCAGGACCGACTGCAGCGCGCGAATCATCATTGCTCTCCTCCGGACGGGTTCATGCGGTTTTTTATTGCCGGGCGTCATGGCTTGCGCCGGTGCGACCGATCTGGCGCGGAGTATACAAGCGGCTCACGGTCACACTTGGCTCGCGGTCACACCTGCTCCGATACAATCGTCGTTGCGATGCCCGCGCATCGTGGCCCCGCGCGTTCCCGACCGCTCTCCGTCCATCGTGAAAATCCTGGCAATCGACTGCTCCACCGAGATGTGCTCGGTCGCCCTCTGGATCGACGGCGGCGTCGAGCAGCGACTCGAGCTCGCCGGGCAGCGGCATTCCGACCGACTCCTGCCGATGGTGGCGTCGCTGCTGGAGCCTGCGGGTGTCGGCCTGGACCAGCTCGATGCCATCGCCGTCGCCACGGGCCCCGGTACCTTCACCGGCCTGCGCATTGCGGTGTCCGTGGCGCAGGGGCTCGCGTTCGGTGCCGGGCTGCCGGTCATCGCCGTCGGGACCCTCGACGCGCTGGCACTGGGGGCGCAGGCGAGCCGGGTCGTTGCCTGCATCGACGCGCGCATGGACCAGGTCTATTTCGGCGCATTCGAGATCGTCGATGGCTTGCCGGAAGCCCTCATCCCGGTCGCCGTCGCCGCGCCCGGGCAACTGCCGCCGCTGCCGGCGGGCGGCGACTGGATCGGTGCCGGCAACGGTTTCGAGCGTTTTGCGCCGCGGTTGGCCGAGGCCTGGCCCGGCCTCTTGAGACGGCTGCCGGAGGCGGTGCCGGAGGCGCGCCATGTCGCCGCGATCGCGGCGTGCCGGATGGCACGCGGAGAGATGTCCGCGCCCGATCTGGTCCTGCCGCTCTATGTACGCGACCGCGTCGCGCTCACGACGACCGAGCGATGAGCGCGCAACTCGAACCGGTGCCGCGGTTCCGCCCGATGCGCGAGGCCGACCTGGATGCGGTGCTAGAGGCAGAGAACGCGATCTATCCGCAGCCCTGGACCCGCGGCAACTTCGAGGATTCGCTGCGCGCCGGCTACGCCTGCTGGCTGCTGGAATGGCGGCAGGCGCTGGTCGGCTATGGCGTGCTCATGCCCGGTGCCGGCGAAGCGCATCTGCTCAACATCAGCGTCGCGCACGACTGGCAGCGTCAGGGCCACGGCCGCGCACTGCTCGATTTCTTCGTGACCCGATCGCGCGAGATGCGCGCCGACGCGCTGTTCCTCGAGGTGCGACCGTCCAACGCCGCAGCGCGCGCGCTCTACGCCGCCACCGGGTTTCGCGAACTGGGCCGACGCCCGCGGTACTACCCCGCCGTTGGGGGCCGGGAAGACGCGATCCTGATGGGGCGCAACCTGTGAGGACGCGCGGGCAGGTTCTCCACGAACTCGGGCTGGGTCCCGAGTGGGTACAGCGCAATCCCGCGTCCGCTATCGAACCCTTGGCGTTGGCGGCGGCGGAGCCGGCCGTCGGCGCTACCGAGGCCGGGGTCGGCGGTGCCGATTTGGCGAGCCGGGCCGACGCGATCCTGCAGATGGACTGGGCGCAACTGAAGGCCGCGGTCGCGGGCTGCACGGCCTGCGCTCTGGCGCGCACCCGCAACCGGACGGTGTTCGGCGGCGGCGATGAAGCCGGCGCCTGGATGTTCGTCGGCGAGGGGCCGGGCGCCGACGAAGACGCGCGCGGCGAGCCGTTCGTCGGACCGGCGGGCCGCCTGCTCGACAGCATGCTCGCATCGATCGCGCTCACGCGCGACGCCGACGTGTACATCGCGAACATCGTGAAATGCCGCCCGCCCGGCAATCGCAACCCGGAACCCGGCGAGGCCGGGTGCTGCCGCCCCTACCTGCAGCGGCAGGTTGAACTGCTGCGGCCGCGCCTGATCGTGGCGCTGGGCAAGGTGGCCGCAGTCAACCTGCTCGGCCGCGACACCACGATCAGCGCGCTGCGGGGACAGGTGCATTCGTATCGCGGCGTGCCGTTCATCTTGACCTACCATCCGGCCTATCTGTTGCGCAATCCCGCCGACAAGGCGAAGGCCTGGGAAGACCTCTGCTTCGCGGTCGAGACCATGCGCGGCCTGACTGCGCAAGCCTGCTGATGTCCGCCGCCGTCACCCTGTCGATCGTCACCAATTCGCTGATCCTCGGTGCCAAGGTGTTCGGCTTTGCCATCACCGGCTCGCCGACGCTGTTTGCCGAGTCGGTGCACTCGTTCGCCGACGTCGGCAACCAGGCATTGCTGAAGGTGGGCGAAGCGCGCGCCGACCACACCCCGACACCGACGCACCCGCTGGGGCGCGGCCAGGAGCGCTACTTCTGGGCGCTGGTCTCGGCGGTCTCGATCTTCTTCATCGGCGCCGGCGTCACGCTGTATCACGGTGTTCACTCGTTGCTCGAGCCCGGGTCGGTCGAACCGTTCACCCCGCTCGCGATCGGTCTGCTGCTGTTCTCGCTTGCGCTCGAACTGTTCACCTTCTTCGTCGCGCTGA
Organism: Betaproteobacteria bacterium; assembly: GCA_043744975.1. Lineage (GTDB taxonomy): Bacteria > Pseudomonadota > Gammaproteobacteria > Burkholderiales. The sequence goes on from JAYTTO010000338.1 coordinate 3,249, forward strand.
AGGAGATCGGCGGCATCCGGGGTCTGCGCGAGAATCGCTCCAATACTTCCGTCCTCGCGGTTCTGCTGGAAGACCTGGTGGCGGTCGTCGGCATCCTGTTCACCCTGTTCGTGGCCGGCTGGTCGACCCTGTTCGGACCCGACCCGCTGCTCGACGCGGCAGTATCGTTGGTGGTCGGTGTCATGCTTGGCGCAATGGCCCTTTTCCTCGCCAATATCAACCGGCGCATCCTGATCGATGTCGCCGACGTGACGCTCGACCGCGCCCTGGAGCAGCGGCTTGCAACCATGGGTGTGCGCGCACGGGTGGCTTCGATCACCACCGACGTCGATCGCGCCGTGGCGCTGATATGCGCCGAGGGCGAAGCGGGCGATCTGCCGCGGTCGTCGCAGGTCATCGGCGAAGACTTGCAACGACACGCCGATATACAACTCGGCAAACGGGTTGTTTCGGTCTATTGGCAGTTCGCGGACTTGACTTCGGGTGCCGCCGCCCCAATGACCGCCGCATAGGTTCAGAACAGGAGCGACATACATGAAACGTTTTGCCGTGGTGCTGATGCTCGCGCTCTCGACTGTGCTGTCGGGATGCGGCTACAACTCGATGCAGGGCCTGGACGAGGAGGTGAAGGCGTCCTGGAGCGAGGTCGTCAATCAGTACCAGCGGCGGGCCGACCTGGTGCCGAACCTGGTGAACACGGTAAAAGGTTTTGCCGAACAGGAAAAGTCCATCCTGCTCGGGGTGACCGAGGCGCGCTCCAAGGTCGGCAGCATCCAGGCGACGCCGGAACTGGTGAACGATCCGGCCGCGCTCGACCGCTTCATGAAGGCGCAGGGCGCGATGACCTCGGCGCTGTCGCGGCTGCTGGTCGTCACGGAGAACTATCCCCAACTCAAGTCGGACCAGAACTTCCGCGACCTGCAGGCGCAGCTCGAAGGCACCGAGAACCGCATCACGGTGGCGCGCAACCGCTACATCAAGAGTGTGCAGGAGTACAACACCACGATCCGGCAGTTCCCTGCGAACCTGACGGCCATGGTCATGGGCTACCAGCCGAAGGCCAACTTCACGGTCGAGAACGAAGCGGCGATCGCCAAGCCGCCGACGGTGGATTTCGGCACGGCCAAGCCGGCCCAGCCGGCGCCGGCCAAGTAGATCCCGGTGCGCCAACTGTTCCGCAGCGTTGCCCTGGGTCTCCTGCTGCTGGCTGCCGCGGCGGCCGGGGCGGGGGTGGCGATCCCGCCGGTCGGGCGCGTCACCGACCTGACCGGGACCCTCTCGCCCGCCGAGCAGCAGGCGCTGCGCGACCAGCTCGACGCGTTCGAGAAGCGCAAGGGCAGCCAGATCGCCGTCCTGCTGGTGCCGACTACGCAACCCGAGGTGATCGAGCAGTACGCGCTGCGCGTGGCCGAGCAATGGAAGATCGGTCGCAAGGGCATCGACGATGGCGCGCTGTTCGTTGTGGCCAAGGACGACCGTGCCCTTCGCATCGAGGTCGGCTATGGCATCGAAGGCGCGCTCAACGATGCCACGGCCAAACGCATCATCGATGAGATCGTCGTGCCGAAGTTCAAGGCGGGCGACTTCGCCGGCGGGGTCGAGGCCGGCGTCGACCGGATGCTCGCGGTGATCGACGGCGAGCCGCTGCCGGCACCGGTGCAGAAGCGTGCGGTCGGCAATCTCGGTGGCAACCTCGAATCGTTATTCATCGTCGGATTCATCCTCGTCGTCGTGGTTGGCGGCGTGCTGCGCCAGATGATCGGCAAGGTGCCTGCTGCAATCCTGGTTGGCGGTGCCGTCGGCGTGATCGGTTGGCTGATCGTCGGCGCCTTGTTCGCCGGCCTCGCGGTGGCGGTGATCGCCTTCGTGTTCACGCTGGTCAGCGGCAGCATGCCCATGGGCGGCATGCGCCGAGGTGGTTTCCCTGGCGGCGGCTGGGGCGGTGGAGGAGGAGGTGGTGGTGGAGGCGGTGGTGGCAGTTGGGGCGGCGGCGGTGGTGGTTTCGGTGGTGGCGGCGCATCGGGGCGCTGGTGACATGGACATCGGCCGCGTCATTCGTCACCTGTGCGCCGGACCCGGAAGTGTCCGGCGAGTACTGCCTGCCGACAGCCTGAAGCGCATCGAAGCGGCCATTGCCGCCTCGGAGCGCATCCATCGAGGTCAGATCCGGTTCGCGGTCGAAGCCGGCCTCGAATTCGCGGCGGTCGGCGCCGGGATCGGCGCGCGCGAACGCGCGATCGACATGTTCTCGCAGCTCCGGGTCTGGGACACCGGGCACAACAACGGCGTGCTGGTCTACCTGCTGCTGGCCGATCGGGATGTCGAGATCGTGGCTGATCGCGGCATCCATGGCCGATGCGGCGATGCCGTGTGGGAAGCGATCTGCCGCGATATGGAAGCCAAGTTCCGTGCCGGCCGCTTCGAGGAGGGCGTGATCACCGGCATCGAAGCCATCGGCGCCCGGCTCGCGCTGCATTTCCCCGGCGACGGCGAAACGTCGAACGAACTGCCCGATTCGCCCGTCGTTCTGTAGCGGCCCCCGTGCGGTTACCCGGTGGCTGCAGGGTCGTCCTGGGCGTGACCGTGACGGCGCCACAGGACCGCCATCGCGACCATCAGCAACATTCCGAACGACACGATGATGACGTTGAGCGCGATGCCCGCCTTCAGCATCAGCGCGTAGGCGCCGAGCATCGCCAGGATGCTCAGGTTCTCGTTGAAGTTCTGCACCGCGATCGAGTGCCCCGCGCCCATGATGAGGTGCCCGCGATGCTGTAGCAGCGCGTTCATCGGCACGACGAAGAAGCCGCCGGCCACGCCGATCGCGAAGAGCAGCACGAGGGCCGCCCGCCAGTCGGTGATCGGCACCATCGCAAGCACGATCGCCCCCATCAGGATGCCGACCGGGAGGACCCTGACCGCGCGTTCGAGCTTGACGAATCGCGCCGCGAGGATCGACCCGGTGGCGATGCCGACGGCGACGACGGCGGTGAGTTGCGTTGCTTTCTCGATCCCGAACCCCAGCGCGGTTCCAGCCCACACCAGGACGATCAGGCGCAGCGTCGCCCCGGCGCCCCAGAACAAGGTGGTGACGGCCAGCGACACCTGTCCGAGCGGGTCGCGCCACAGGCGGCAGAAGCTGCTCCAGAAATCGCGCAGCAGGAACAGCGGGTCGCGCCGCTGCATCGGATGATCGAGCATCACGCGCGGGATGTAGAGGTTGATCAGCGATGCCAGCAGATAGAGGATGAGGATCAGCAGGATCGCGACCTCGGGCGCCGTGTCGAGACGCGGCAGTTCGCCCAGGAAGGAGAAGCGACCGAACATCCAGCTCGTGAACCTGACGTCGATCATGATGCCACCGATGATGGCGCCGAGGATGATCGACAGCACGGTGAGGCCTTCCATCCAGCCGTTCGCCAGCACCAGCTTCGCGGGCGGCAGGTACTCGGTGAGAATGCCGTACTTGGCCGGCGAATACATCGCCGCGCCGACACCGACCAGTCCGTAGGCGTACAGCGGATGCATGCCCGCCAGCATCGCCACGCAGGCGGCGATCTTGATCGCGTTGCTGATGAACATCACCCGGCCCTTCGGCAGCGCGTCGGCGAACGGGCCCACGAACGGCGCCAACACGATGTAGGCGAAGACGAAGAACTGCTGTAGTACCGGCGTCTGCCACGCTGGCGCGTGCCTGTCGCTCAGCAGCGCGATCGCGGCGAACAGGAGCGCATTGTCGGCCAGCGCGGAGAAGAACTGCGCCGCCAGGATGGTGTAGAAGCCGCGGTTCATCGAACAGGTGAAGCGATGGGGAACTCTCTTTGGTGCGATGCGGGTGCGGTACGTCCGGTGCGGGCGCTCGCGTTATAGCACGAACGTCCGGAACGTCCCCGGCTCACCGCGTTGCTCGCGTTACAGGGGGAACGTGCCTGCCTCGGCACCCTAATTCCGGGGCGCCGCGTTGGTGGCCAGTACAATCGCCTGATCGCACCCGCGGCGGGTGCAGCCCGCACCGGCCCGTTTTGACCCGACCCACTGTTGCCAGCATCGACCTCGGCGCCCTTGCCCATAACCTGGGCGTCGCCTGTGGCTTGGCGGGCACCGCCCGCGTGCTCGCCGTCGCAAAGGCCGACGCCTACGGTCATGGACTGACACGAGTCTGGCGGGCATGGTCGCAGGCCGCAGGCATCGCGGTGCTCGAACTCGACGCCGCGGTCCGCCTGCGGGAACAAGGTTATCGTGGGCGGGTGGTGTTGCTCGAAGGCTGCTTCGAAGCGGATGAGATCGAACTCGTCGAGCGTTTCGATCTGGTCCCGGTGGTGCACGAGGAGCGGCAACTGGCAATGCTGTCCGGCTTCCGACCGGCGCGACCATTGCCGGTATTGCTCAAGCTGAACAGTGGCATGAACCGTCTCGGCTTTCGTCCGTCGGCGTTCCGCGTGGCACTGGAGAGAATCGGGAGCGATCCGAACATCGGCGAGATCACGCTGATGACGCACTTTGCGTGTGCCGACGAGGGCCGCGGTGTCGCGGAGCAGATCGAGGTATTCCGCGCGGCGGCCGGATCTTCGCGGCGGCCGGTCACGATGGCGAACTCGGCCGCGCTCATCCGCCATCCGGACGCACGAGGGGACTGGGTGCGCCC
>JAYTTO010000339.1:0-3776 GCA_043744975.1 Betaproteobacteria bacterium
CCCCCCCGGCCGCAGGTAGCGATCGTACTTCGGCAGCAGCACATCGAGAGACAGGGTCGGCATGAAGAGCAGGTCGTGCATGATGATGAGGTCGAACGACTCGGGCTCAAATTCGGCCGACAGCGCGTTGCCGAAGAAGAACAGGGTGTTGGCGAGGTGGCCGCGCTGCCGCAACGCCCGATAGGCCGGCGCAAAACCGCGCGTGTAGTCGAACGAGACAATGCGGTGCCGGTGCAGCGCCTGCACGAAGAACTCGGTCGCGAACGGCCCGCAGCCAACGTTGAGCACCCAGCCCGCCGGGCCATCAAAATGGCGCGCGAGCAGTTGCGCGACGCTCTTGACGCGTCGAGTTTCGGCGAAGACCTGCACGAAGCACTGCAGATCCTCGCCCAGGCTTTCACGCAGGGCTTGCGCGTACTCGCCGGCGCGAGGCTCGATCCCATCGTCGGCGCGGAGCAGGGCGGCAGTTGGATCCGGCTTGGAATTGATGGCGCTCACGCGGTTCGGCTCCCGGACACTCACACCACGTCCGTGTCACCCCAGCGGAAGTGCCATTCCGACAGCCGACTCGGAAGTGCCCCGGGGACGCCAAGGTCGTGCACCGTCATGACGATAGGTTTGGGGTTGAGCCAGTTAGGGACCGTCACTAACCCCATGCGCTTGAGCGCCGTGCGGGCCGCTGAATGGTCGTTGGCAAGCGCCTCGACGAGATGACTGCCCTGCTCCTCGGCGCGATCGATCACCTGTTCCAACAACACATCGGCGACGTTGGGCGCGGCCGAAGGCGCCACCAGCAGGTCGACCACCAGCATGCTCGGCACATCGAATACCGTCCTCGGGCTCGCGATCGCGAAGCCAAGCAGCTCGCCGTCGTGTTCCCAGCCGATGCGCAGGTAGGAGTAGCAAGGATGCAGGCGGTAGCGCCAGTTGAGGTAGGCGGCATCACGGCGCATCCCCGAGAGGGATCCGGTCCGTACGCGCTGCCACAAGAGGTCGAATCGCGAGTCGAACCGGTCGATCACGAACGCTTCGCCGGGTGGCCTGTGGCGAAGGCTCCAACCGACCCGCGCAGTGGCCAGTCTGGCCATGACCCCGGCTCCGTAGCCCAGCAGGCGGGCCGGGGCCCAGCGGGCCAGGAAGTCCGGCACGGCAGCTCGTGAGAGCGGACGCACCATCAAGTCCGGCCAGAACGCATCCCTCCAGCCCAGCCGGATCCCGATCTTGTGGGAACTGGCGTTCGGAAAACCGATTCCGAAGGCGAAGCCGAGGTCCCGAGCCAGCCGCGTCCAGATCGACACGATGCGAAAGGACCCCGCCCGGGAGCGTGCTTCCGTGTGCACCATGTAGTCCACACATTGGGCGACGGCCAACGATTCGCTTTCGATCTCCACGTGGCGGGGAAGCAGCCCGGCGAATCCCACAACCTCTTGGCCGTCCACCATCAGCACCCCGGATCCCGCGCCGGCCGGGGTGTCGCCCAGCAGCCAGTGCAGGAACTCCGGCGTGGTATGCGGGTGCTCGGCACCCCACACGTTGGCGCGCAATTTGAGCACGGCGGCGTCGTCAGCCCCGGGAACGAAGGTTCTGTATTCCATCCGAAACTCCGAGCGCAGAGGCCGTACCTGACTTGGCGGTAAGCAGCCGGCGGAACAGCAGGTCGGTCGAGGTGACCATCCTCTCCGCGCTGAAGTGGCGCGCCACCCGCTCGCGCCCCCTTTCGCCCATGTCCGCGCGCAAACGCGGACTCTCCAGCAGGCGCAGGATCGCGGCCCCCAGCGCCTCGGGGTCGCGCGGCGGTACCAGAAGGCCCGTTTCACCGTCGTCGACCAACTCCGGCACGCCCCCAACCCGCGTCGCGATGACGGGCGTCGCGGCGTCCATGGCTTCGAGAATGGTGACCGGCATCCCCTCCGATACGGAGGGCAACACGAACACGTCGAATGCGCGAAGAAGCCGCGCCACGTCCCGCCGCTCCCCCAAAAAGACGAAACTACGGGCCACGCCGAGCGCCTGCGCCTGGCGCTCCAGCTCGGCCCGCAACGGTCCGTCGCCGACGACGACGAACACAGACTCGGGGCAAGACTTCACGACCATCGCGGCGGCTGCGACGAGAACGTCCAATCCCTTGAACCATACCAGGCGGGCGACGGTGCCGACGATCAATCGCCCGCTTCCGCCGCCGAGCTCGGCGAGCAGCATCGCGCGCGCGGCGGCGGCATCGCTCGGGCCGGCGCTGCGGACCCCATTCGGGATGGTAAAAACCTTATCGGGGCCGAGCAGGCGGCTGCGCAGAACTGTGTCCCGCACGTGGTCCGAGACGGTTATGACGGCGTCCATCGTCACGGACAGGAGGATCTTGTCGTAGACCCAGAACAGGGCCCGGAGCCAGGCCTTCGGCATCGCGATGGAACCCAGGTTGTGCGCCGTGTTGACTTTGACCGGCCCGCGCGCGAGCCACCCCGCCAATCCCCCGAGGAGCGCAGCCTTCGACATGTGGGTATGGACGATGTCGAAGCGCCCGTGACGAACGAGCCGATACAGTCGGACGAGTCCGCGAAAATCGTTGGTCGGACTGAGGAGCCGGCGCAACTCCACACGGACAAGTGAGACGCCCAGCGCTGCCAGTCGGGCGGCGTGCTCCGGACTGCAGTCGCCACAGGCGATGGTTATATCGTAGGCGCGCGCGCGCAGGCCCTCCAGCAGGAGCATTAGATGCGCAGGCACGCCCCCCACGTCGAGCCGTGTCACCACCTCCAGCAACCGCAGCGGCGCCGCTCCGTCACGCGCCTGGGGGTAGCCCTCTGCCTCCCCTTCTGGGAGTGCCAAAGCGGGGGGGAAATGCTCGAGATTCATGGTCTGCAGCTTTATAAATACATGACTATGAAGAAACCTCAGCGCCTCGAGCCAGGCGCAGCGGGCACGGGCTGGTATGACACGCCGCGCTGGCGAGCCTGCCGAGGATGCTTCGCAGATCGAAGCGCCGGTTGAAGCGGTACTGCACCTGGGCGAGGTAGCGATGGGCGTACTTGGCGAAGTCGAACGAGTGGTAGGTGCCGGTCAGGGCCGTTTTCAGGTTGCCCAGGATGGTGTTGACGGCCGCGAACTCCGGACGCTTGACGGATTTCGCGCCGCCGCCAGTGATGTGAGGCTCGTGAAGGATGCCGGCGCCCTGCACGGCCTTGAAGCACCCCAGGCCGTCGCAGACGAGCGTGGCCGGCGCTGCCAGCGACTTGGCGGCGAAGTCGAGCATCGACTCCTTGGTGAACGGGCGCTTGGAAAAGCACGCGAAGATGGGCGCGCCGGACTCGGTGGTTTGCACGGCGGCCACAAACGACACCTTGTTCTCCGAGCCCCGGCCGCGCTTGCCCCCCGGCAGCTCGCCGCCGAGGTAGGCGTCGTCGATCTCCACGCGGCCGGTGAGGCGCCGGGATTCCTCGCGCAGGCGCATGATCTCCATGATCTTGTGCTTGAGCAACCAGGCGGTCGGATAGGACACTCCGAGGTGGCGCATCAGTTCCAGCGCAGCGACGTTGTTCTTGGCCTGGGTCAGCAGATGCATGGCAAGAAACCAGCGCGTCAGCGGCAGTTTGGTGGAGGCGAAGATCGTGCCGCAGATCAGGCTGCACTGGTGTCGGCACTCGCCGCACTGCAGGTACAGCAGCGCGCCGCGCCGGAACTCGCTGCGCTCGGTCGCGCCACAGGCCGGGCAGATGAAGCCCTCGGGCCAGCGCCACGAGCGAACGGCATCCTCACACTGCTCCTGCGTACCGTACAGC
>JAYTTO010000340.1:0-2083 GCA_043744975.1 Betaproteobacteria bacterium
AATTCCTCGCTCGGGTTGCCGAGCGCTTTGCGCAACTGCGCGTGGGCTCCTCGACGATGGACCTCGATTGCGGCCCGCTGATCAGTGCCAACCAGAAGGCGCGGGTACAGGGGTTCATCGATCGCGCCGAAACCGACCGCATCGGCGTGCTTGCCCGGGCCACTGTGGCACCAGGCACCCCGGCCGGCGGCTATTACATCGCGCCCGCCCTCTTCGGTCCGGTGCCGCGCGACAACGCCCTGGCGCGCGACGAAGTGTTCGGCCCGGTGCTGTCGGCGATACCGTTCGACGATGAAGCCGACGCCATCAAGCTCGCCAACGGCACCGAGTTCGGGTTGGTGGCCGGCATCTGGTCAGGCAACGGCGCGCGCCAGATGCGGGTGGCGAAGGCGATGCGCTGTGGGCAGGTGTTCGTCAACGGCTACGGCGCCGGCGGCGGCATCGAGCTACCGTTCGGCGGCGTGAAGAAGAGCGGCCACGGCCGCGAGAAGGGCTTCGAGGCGCTGCGCGAGTTCTCCAACGCCAAGACGGTGGTGTTCAAGCACGGCTGACCCGCCGACCGCAGGAAGGCTGGGGAGGGATTGCGGGACTACTCCAGTGGCACACGGTGACAGGCGACGAGGTGGCCGGGCTGCGTGGTCCGCAGTTCCGGCTCGCTGGTCGCGCACGAGTCGATCGCCCACGGACAGCGGGTGCGGAAACGACAGCCTGACGGCGGGTTCATCGGGCTCGGCAGATCACCGACGAGCTTGAGCTGGCGTTCGCGGCCGGCGGTGGTCGGGTCCGGATTCGGCACCGCAGCCATCAGGGCACGCGTGTACGGGTGCTGCGGGTTGGTCCACAGCGTGAGCCGGTCTGCGAGCTCGACGATGCGCCCGAGATACATGACCGCGATCCGGTTCGACACATGCTCGACCACCGACAGGTCGTGCGAAATGAACAGGTAGGCGAGCCCGAGCTCGCGCTGCAGATCGATCAACAAGTTGATGACCTGCGCACGAACCGACACGTCGAGCGCAGACACCGGTTCGTCGCAGATGACCAGACCGGGTTCGAGCGCGAGCGCCCGGGCAATCCCGATACGCTGCCGCTGCCCCCCGGAAAACTCGTGCGGATGACGACGCAGCGCATCGGCCCGCAACCCGACCTTGGCGATCAGCCACTCGATGCGCTCGCGGCGCTGCGCCGGTGACCCGCGCTTGTGCACCACCAGCGGTTCTTCGAGGATGCGCCCGACCGACAAGCGCGGATTGAGCGACGCGTACGGGTCCTGAAAGATCATCTGCATCTTCGGCCGCAGCGGTCGCAGCGCACTGCGCGACATGTCGGCGATTTCCTTGCCGTCGAGACGGATCGAACCCGACGTGGGCGCGAGCAGGCGCATCGCCACCTTGCCCAGCGTACTCTTGCCGCAGCCGGATTCGCCCACCAGCCCGACGGTCTCTCCCGGGGCGATGTCGAGCGACACGCCGTCGACGGCACGCACCCGGCCGCCGCGTACCGGGAAGTGCATCTTGACCTCCGACAACGACAGGATCGCGTCAGCCACCATGAATTCCATCGAGGTCGGCAAAACACGCCAGATCACGTGTGCCGCGGGTCGCAACCAACGGCGGCTGTTCGGCACGACATCGATCCATGGCATGGCCGCAGCGCGGCGCGAACGCGCAGCCGGTGGGCATGTCGGTCAACGCCGGGACCATGCCGGCAATCTCAAGCAACCGTTGAGGCTCCGCTCCGCCCTTCGGGATCGACGCAATGAGTCCGCGGGTGTAGGGATGCCGCGGGTCGGCGAACAATTCCACGATCGGTGCCTGCTCGACGATTCGTCCCGCATACATGACGGCAACCCGTTGCGCATGCTGAGCGACGACACCGAGATCGTGTGTGATCAGCAGCACGCCCATGCCGAGCTGGCGCTTGAGATCGCCGATGAGATCGAGAATCTGCGCCTGGATGGTGACGTCGAGCGCGGTCGTCGGCTCATCGGCGATCAGCAGCCGCGGCTCGCATGCGAGCGCCATCGCGATCATGGCCCGCTGCCGCATCCCGCCCGAAAGACGATGCGGATATTCGTTGGCGC
>JAYTTO010000341.1:0-2509 GCA_043744975.1 Betaproteobacteria bacterium
CCCCGGCGCCGAAGGCTCCCCCGCCGGCACGATACAACCTGGTCGGCTATCCGCCGTCGTTCCGTGCCGGCTTCGATGCGGCATGTGACGCCGCGCGACGCCACACAGGTGCCGCGCCGGATCCTGCCCGCTATGCCGCCGACACCCAGTACCGCCAAGGCTGGAAGGACGGCGTGTCGATCTGCAAACTCCGCTAAGTCAATACACCGATACCAGCAGGCTGCAGGGACTCTGCTCCAGCAGCGACGACCCGACCCAGCCCCGCCACCAGCGCGCCGCGAACGAGGTGGCCCGCGGATGGCCCACCAGGACAAGTTCGATCCGCCACTGGCTGGCGAACTTGCAGATCTCCTCCACCGGCTCGCCCCAGGTCATGTGGCCGCTGGCCGGAAAGCCGCGCCGCACCAGCTCGGTCACGCCGGCGTCGAGCAATGCCTTGGCGTGGGCCTTTTCCTGGTCGATGATCTCGCCCGGGACGTAGCCCTCGGCCAGGAACAATCCTGCCGGCATTGGCAGCACCGCCAGCAGACGGGTCTCGTCGTGCGGCAGCAAGGCGATCTCCGGCGCCGCGAACAGTGCCCGTTGTCCCTCGGTCGTACCGTCGTAACCCATCAGGATGCGCATCGCCGGACTCTCCATGCAAGGTGACGCTGTGCCGCATCGTGGCGACGCGGCCTGGGCCACGCCCGGATTCTGCAACATTCCAGGCGCGTAGTCGGTCGATCTGTCTTGTGCGGTCCGCGGCTCTCCTGCTCTACTTCGCGTCTTGCCAAGGAGACCCCATGAACATCGCCTTCCTACCCGCGTACCGTCTGGCGCAACTGATCCGCAACGGCAAGATCGGCAGCCTCGAGCTGCTCGACCTCTACCTCGACCGTGGCGTCCGTCACGACAAGGCCATCAATTCGATCGTCGTGCACGACCGCGAGCGCGCCCGCAAGCGTGCCAAGGCGGCGGACCGGGCGCTGGCCAAGGGCGAACTCTGGGGACCGCTGCACGGGGTCCCGATGACGATCAAGGAGTCGTTCGACATGGTCGGGCTGCCGACCACCTGGGGACTCACTTCGTTGAAGGATAACGTCGCCACGACCGACGCGCTGACTGTGTCCCGGTTCCGTGCCGCCGGCGCGGTGCTGTTCGGCAAGACCAACGTGCCCGTCATGCTGGCCGACTGGCAGACGTTCAATCCGATCTACGGCACCACCAGCAACCCATGGGATCTCACGCGCATTCCGGGTGGGTCGTCTGGCGGATCGGCGGCAGCACTGGCGGCCGGCCTCACCGGCCTGGAGGTGGGCAGCGACATCGGCGCCTCGATCCGCGACCCCTCGCACTATTGCGGCGTGTACGGACACAAACCCACTTTCGGCATCTGTTCCGGGCGCGGGCAATCGCTGCCGGGCGTGGTCTCGGCGCCCGACATCGCCGTCGTCGGGCCGCTGGCGCGCAGTGCGCGCGACCTGGAGATTGCGCTGCAGGTGATGGCGGGCCCCGATGAGATCGACGGTGCCGGCTGGAAGCTGGCGTTGCCCAAGTGCACGAAGAAGTCGTTGCGCGAGTTCAAGGTCGGCGTGATGTCCGGTGCGGATACGGCCCCGGTCGACGCCAGTGTCTCGAACGCGATCCAGGATCTGGCGGACTTCATGGCCCGCAAGGGCGCGAAGGTCAGTGACACGGCGCGTCCGGACATCGATCCCGAAGAAGCGCACCGGGTGTTCATCCAACTGCTTCGGGCCGCGACCTCGCGCAATGCCGACGACAAGACCTTTGCCGCCAATGTCGCCCGCGCCGGGCGACTGAAGCCCGATGCCGCCGGCTACGAGGCCTGGATGCTCCAGGGCAGCACCATGCGCCATCGCGAGTGGCTGCGCTGGAACGAGCGCCGGCACCAGTTGCGATTGAAGTGGGCCGAATTCTTCGGCGGCTACGACCTGCTGCTGTGCCCTGCCGCGGCGACGCCCGCCTTCCCGCACAACCAGAAAGGCGAGCGTTGGGAGCGGATGGTGATGGTGAACGGCAAGCCGCAGCCCTCGACCACGCAGATGTTCTGGGCCGGCTTCTCCGGCATGGCCTTCCTGCCCTCTACGGTCGCACCCGCCGGGCTGTCGCCGGACGGATTGCCGGTCGGTGTGCAAATCATCGGGCCGCAATATGGCGACCTTACCTGCATCGCCCTCGCCCGCATTCTCGAAAAAGAGTATCGCGGCTTCGTCCCGCCTCCCGGATACGAGTGACGCCCACCCCCAGGCTGCGCCGCGCTTCGCCTTCCCCCAGGGGGCGCCCCGTTCCTCGGGGGACCCTGCGGACGGGGCCCCTTCGCTTCAGATGTCCCTTCGACCGCAACCTGACGCGATAGCTATCCCACCACGCTGCCGCCGTCGACGACGAGGGTGTGGCCGTTGATGTAGTCGCCGGCCGGACTCGCGAGCAGCAGGGCTGCGCCGCCCAGCTCGCCGGGCTTGCCGGCACGGCGCAGCGGGTTGTGGGTTTCGAGCGTGGCCGTGACGCG
>JAYTTO010000342.1:0-21912 GCA_043744975.1 Betaproteobacteria bacterium
GGCTTGCGCCCGGCGACACCGAGCAATATTCCACTGATCGGGCGTTTTCGCCTGACCAATCTGTATCTGAACACTGGCCACGGAACGCTCGGGTGGACCCATGCGTGCGGTTCCGGGCGGGCCTTGGCGGACCTGATCGCGGGCCGTGATCCCGAAGTCGATTTTCGCTTCCTCGGCGCCCCCGCGAGGGCGCAGCCGATCGCGGGGGGCAAGCAGCGCGCCGGCTGATTGGCACCCCCCACTCTCACGTCGTTCGGGCTGCGGGTAGCCACCGATATCGACCTACATCGCGTAGAGCGACCAGAGCATGCGTGTGGCGACGATGAACATGATGGCGGCGAACACCTGTTTCAGTGTTGTCACCGGCAAGGCGTGCGCTGCCCGCGCACCGGAGGGCACGGTGAAGAAGGTGCCGATGACGATACCGGCCAAGGCAGGCAGGTATACGTAGCCCACGCTGAGCGGCGGCAGATGATCCTTGCCGATGCCGGTGGCGATGAAGCCGATCGTGCCGGCGATGGCAACGGGAATACCCAGAGCCGCCGAGGTGCCGACGCACTGGCGCATAGGAACGTTGCACAGTGTCATGAGTGGAATGGTAATGACGCCGCCACCCGCGCCGACCAGTGCGGACAGCACCCCGACCAGTCCGCCGGCGACCTGCATGCCGACCGGTCCGGGAAGCTGCCGGGTCGCCCGGGGTTTAGCATCGCGGAACATGTTGAACGCGGAGTAGTAGACGAAGATCACGAAGAAGATCGCGAGATATTTCGACGCGAGCTGCTCGGCAACGAGGGTGCCCAGGAGCGCACCGATCACCAGTCCGAGCGTGACCTGTTTCACGATGTCCCAGCGCACGGCGCCCCGGAACTGGTGCGCGCGCACGCTTGCGAGCGACGTGAACACGATGCTGGCAAGCGATGTTCCCAGGGCGAGATGCACGACACGATCTGGCGGAAAGCCCTGCGCGCCGAACATCATCACCATGAGCGAGACCAGGATCATGCCGCCGCCGATGCCGAGGAGCCCGGCGAAGAAGCCCACGAGCAGGCCCATCGTCAGGTAGATCGCCCACCAGATCACCTCCACGGATACGGCCCTAGAGCATCGACTGGATGACGGTCCATTCCGCTTCGGTCACCGGCGTGATTGACAGGCGGTTGCCGCGCTGGAGGATCGTGAGAGTGGCAAGCGCCGGTGTTGAGCGCAGTGCGGGCAACCCGATCAGCCGGGTTTTCTTCGCCAGCTGTACGTCGACATGCATCCAGCGCGGTTCGGCACGGGTCGATTTCAGGTCGTAGTATTTGCTCTTGGAGTCGAACTGCGTCTCGTCGGGGTAGGGTTTGCTTGCGACGCGTGCGATACCGACAATTCCGGGCTCCGGGCAACTCGAGTGGTAGAACAGAACCGGATCGCCGATCTGCATCGCGTCCCGCATGAAATTGCGCGCCTGGTAGTTGCGGACGCCGAACCACGGCACGGTCTTCTTCGGCATGGCGGCGACATCGTCGACGCTGACATCGGAGGGTTCCGACTTCATGAGCCAGTAACGCATTGACGGCGCTCCAGAGCGGCAGGGTGGTGTACGACTGCATCGCGATTCGATATCGGCGACGACGCGTGGCGGCATCGTCGGCCCGCGCCACCAGATTATCAGAGGTCGCGACGGACGCAATGGAAGCGGAGGCAGGCTACCGGGATCGTATCCGGTGTCCCGGCCGTCCGGATTGAACAACTGAGTGCTGCCCGCGTCCCGCATTCCTGGTCGTCTTCGACGCTATCCGGGGTCCAATCTGTTGACGGGATGCAGGGGCCTGATGCCAGTTCAGTGTGTCCGAGAATGCACGCCGACGCGCGAGCGGGCGACATTTCGTTGCAGCCCGGGCTCTACCGTAGTCGCTGGAGCAGCCCGTGACGAGAACCGATATCGGCCGGTAAGAGTCATGGGTTGATATGCATCAACGCCGGCTCCCGATCCACGGCGCAGTGTCGCTTTTCATGGTCGCGGCTTCGCGGGGACGCGAGGGGCGACGAACCTCGTTTCACGTACCCGAAATGATGAGGCGCGGCATGAACAACACCTGCGACGAATCGACTCCCTTCTGGCGCTCACGCGCGGGCTTGGCGCTCCTGGTCGTCGCGATGGTCGGCGGCTTCTTGCTGTTCACGGAACACCGCGCCCACGTACTGGGCGCCTTACCTTTCCTGTTCCTGCTCGCCTGTCCGCTGATGCACGTGTTCATGCGCCACGGGCATTCTCGCGGCGGGCACGCGGGTCACAGCAGTCCGAGGAGCGACAATGATTAACGCCCCACACAGTGACTACGGCCTGTGGGGACTCGTCGTCCTCAACTCGGTCGTCTTCATCGCGTTTGCCTACAGCTTCTTTAAGCCGGCGACCCTGCGGGATTGGCGCAGTTTCGGTGCCTACTCCGCGTTCATCGTGGCGCTCTTCGCCGAGATGTATGGATTCCCGCTGACCATCTACCTGCTCTCGGGCTGGCTCGGTGCGCAGTTTCCCGGCGTTGACCTCTTGGGCCATGACGCCCGCCACCTCTGGTGGTTGGTGACCGGACAGCACGGCAACCCGCACTTCGGCGCATTGCATCTCCTGAGCTTCGTCGCCATCTTTGCCGGCTTTGCGCTGCTGTCGAGCGCCTGGCAGGTGCTCTATCACGCCCAGCACCGCCATCAGCTCGCCACCGCTGGTCCTTACCGCCTGGTAAGGCATCCGCAGTACGTCGGCTTTGTGCTCATCATGTTCGGCTTCCTGCTTCAGTGGCCGACACTGCTGACGCTGGCGATGTTCCCCATCCTGGTGACAATGTACGTGCGCCTGGCCATTGCCGAAGAGCGTGTGTCCTCAACGGGTTTCGGTGACGCGTGGCGCGAGTACTCAGGCGTCACGCGGCGTTTCTTTCCGCGTTGGCGTGACTTGCGCCCGCAGCATGCCTAGTGTCTCCAAGTCCATTCAACGGAGCACTGGGCCCCACTACAATCGGGGAGCAGTCGTCGGGGTACCCGTGTCGCCTTGCCGCTGATCGGCCGTGGGATGAATTGACGCCTTCGTCTTGCCTGCGGCGATCGATCCTCCTGTCCCGGAAGGTGCACACTGCAATCGATGCTTTGGAGAACGACATGCTGGAGAAGACCGATGTCGCCACTGACCTGCACTCGACACATCATCCTCACATCAACCCCGTTGCCGGGTTGAAGCCCAAGGCTGGCCAAGGCCCGGTGGAGTACACCTGCCCGATGCACCCGCAGATCCGCCAGATGGGCCCCGGGAACTGTCCCATCTGCGGCATGACGCTTGAGCCCGTGCTGGCAACCGCGCAGGAAGGCGCCAGCCCCGAGTTGCGTGATATGACCCGGCGCTTCTCGATCGCTCTCGCCCTCACGGTGCCCGTGTTCGTGCTCGAGATGGGCGCGCACCTGTTCAACCTGCATGCGTTCATCGCCCCGCAGACGTCGAACTGGGTGCAACTGTTGTTCGGAACGCCGGTGGTGCTGTGGGCGGGTTGGCCCTTCTTCGTTCGTGCCGTTGCATCCGTGATCCACCGCAGCCTCAACATGTTCACCCTCATCGCACTCGGCACCGGGGTGGCATGGGTCTACAGCATCGTCGGCACGTTGGCGCCCGGCTGGTTCCCGGTCGGGTTCCGGCAGATGGACGGGTCGGTGGCCATCTACTTCGAGGCGGCGGCGGTCATCACGGTATTGGTGCTGCTGGGCCAGGTCCTCGAACTGCGCGCCCGCGAGAAGACCTCGGGTGCCATCAAGGCGTTGCTCGAGCTTGCACCGAAGACGGCCGTCAAGGTGAAGGCGGACGGCACGGATGCGACCGTGCAGATCGACACCCTGGTGGTTGGTGACCTGCTGCGCGTACGCCCCGGGGAGAAAGTGCCGGTCGATGGTGTGCTGAACGAGGGCAAAGGCACGGTCGACGAGTCGATGGTGACAGGCGAGCCGATGCCGGTGGCCAAGACACCCGGCTCGAAAGTGACAGCAGGCACCCTCAACCAGACCGGCGGCTTCGTCATGCGCGCCGAGAAGGTCGGTGCCGACACCTTGCTGTCGCAGATCGTCCACATGGTGGCCGCTGCCCAACGCACCCGGGCACCGATTCAACGGATGGCGGATCTGGTCGCCGGGTGGTTCGTGCCCGTCGTCATCGTCGTCGCGGTGCTGACTTTCGGCGCCTGGATGGTCTGGGGTCCGTCGCCGGCATTCAGCTACGCCCTGATCGCCGCGGTGGCGGTGCTGATCATCGCCTGTCCTTGCGCGCTGGGTCTGGCCACGCCGATGTCTATCATGGTCGGCGTTGGCAGAGGCGCGCAGCACGGCGTGCTGATCCGCGACGCCGAGGCGTTGGAGCGGATGGAAAAGGTCGACACCCTCGTCGTCGACAAGACCGGCACGCTGACCGAGGGGCGACCGAGGGTGGTGCTGGTCGAGCCGGCCACCGGGTTCGACGCCGATGGCGTGCTGCAGAAGCTGGCGAGCGTCGAGCGCGCCAGTGAGCACCCGTTGGCCGCCGCCATCGTCACGGCCGCCGCGGAACGCAAGCTGAAGCTCAGCACGGTGACCGGGTTCGACTCCCCCGTGGGCAAGGGCGTGCTGGGCGTTGTCGACGGCTCCAACGTGGTGTGCGGCAGCGCCAGATTCCTTGGCGAACACGGCGTCAGTGTCGATGAACTCGCCGGGCAGGCCGAGGCGAAGCGATCGACGTCGGCAACGGTCATCTTCGTGGCGCTGGACGGCCGGCTGGCAGGCTTCGTCGCTATCGCCGACCCCGTCAAGACGACGACACCGCGGGCGCTTCAGGCGCTCAAAGCCGCCGGCGTGCGCATCGTGATGCTGACGGGTGATGGCAAGACCACGGCGGACGCGGTCGGCCGGGAACTGGGGATCGATGAGGTCATCGCCGAGGTCTTCCCCGAGGACAAGGCCGCGGTTGTCCAGCGCCTGCGGTCGGAAGGACGCGTAGTCGCGATGGCCGGCGATGGCGTCAACGACGCGCCCGCGCTGGCCGCCGCCGAAGTCGGCATCGCCATGGGAACCGGCACCGATGTCGCGATGGAAAGCTCAGGCATCACGCTGCTCAAGGGCGATCTGATGGGCATCGTGCGCGCACGCCGGCTCTCCCAGGCGACGATGCGCAACATCCGCGAGAACCTGATCCTCTCGTTTGTCTACAACGTGGCAGGAATCCCGCTGGCGGCGGGTGCGCTCTACCCGTTCTTCGGGCTCTTGCTGTCGCCAGTCGTCGCGGCAGCAGCGATGGCGCTGTCATCGGTTAGCGTCATCGGCAACGCGCTGCGGCTTCGCACCGTGACCATCGACTGAAAGCCTGAGAGTTTTTCGATCTTGCCAATTGATAGCCTATGTATCGTCAAAATCGACCGTGTAGAACACCCTTGGAGCGCTTGTTTCAGGTCCTCCAGGGGGTCGGAGCCCCTCTTGGAACCGGGTCGCACCGGCGGATCGAAAAACTCTGAGGCTCTGAGAGCCCGTGAATTTTTCAAATGCAGCCATGACTTCGACACAACGAGTGGCGCATGCGTCGGGTGCAGGCGCAACGCGTCGACTCAGGCACCAGAGTGGCTGGCGGGGTGAGACTGCGTTGACCAAGGGTTTGCTGGAGCGCCACAGCAGGCCGATGCGACCCCTGTGGCACGTCTCAGGCAGCGAACGCGAAGTTCAAAGCCATCACCCGCTTCAGGTTGTGAGCCACCGCATGCCACAGCAACCAGCGCGCGCCTTGGACCGGCTGCGCACGTTGAAACGCTGCAAGCCGCGGTTGCGCAGATGCGCATTGGTGCCTCGATGCTGGCCGCCCGCTCCTTGTAGATTCGCTTGGCTTCGTCGGTGCCTATGCGCTCGCGCCACTGCCCAACGCATCACTGTCGTCGGGCAGCCGCTCGTGTCGATCACGCTGCTGGTCCCGAGGCGCGACGACAGGCGCGAACACTGTGGTTGCTCGCGCGTCGAGCTGCTCAATGTGATCGTGCTTGACGAATCCCCCGTCGGTGAGCCACTGCTCGGGCACCCGGCCGTAGCGAGCCTGGTGCTGGTCATGCATGGGCAGCATCTGGTTCATGCCGCTGCCCGAGTTGATGAGATCCACGCCCGTGATGATCGTCGTGTCGGTGTCCACCGCGAGTTGGGCGTTGAAGGCCGGGCGGAAGCCCCCGTCGGGCATCTTCATCACACGCGCTTCGCAATCGGTGGTCCTCACCCGAGGCTCCTTGGGCGTCTTGCAGCAACTGCGCTAAGGTCTCGCGGCGCCGGAGGCTGGCTGCGCCCGCATGGGCGCGCGCCCGATGCTGCCCTCTACGGCATGAATCTGCGTGTACCGGGCTTGGAGATCAAGCGACTGCACGAAGGCCCAGACGGCGCGCGCCTGATGGTCAGCGGGCAAGGCCGCGTCAAGATCACAGTCGCGTAGTTCGACTTGGTTGCGCACCGCGCTTTGCATGCGTGGCGCACCTCGGGGCATGCCCCGCTTCAGCGCAGTGGCGCTGTCCGCAGGAACAACAAAGCCCTCGAACAGTGCGCCAGTCTGCCCGTTCGATACCGCTTCGGTGGTGGTGCTGGTCATACCGGAAGACAGGCAGCATTCGTGTCGTCAAATGTGCACAGGCCCCTGAGGGCAAAAAAAGAGGCCACCGAACGCGCGCCGGGCCGCTCCCAAGCAAGCAGACCCCCGTGGGGGGTCCACCGGCTTTGGTTGCCTCTTCTCGTGCCGTGTCGGGAGCCCCCCGCCGATGCCGCTCGGGTCGAGCGCCTTGAACCTGAGGTTCAAGAATGGTCACGTTCCGAGCGCCGCAGGTACGTCCACGGAGGACGCGCACAAAAGCGCTGCATGGGTCCGCAACCGGGTGAATACATTGGTTCAGAGAACTACGACCCGATCGAACAACGCAGGGAGCAAAAACGGTTGATGGCGACCGGCCGTAGAGTCCGGACCCGACTCCTAGAAGAGTTTGTCCTGGCTCGACAGGGCTGCGTCGATCGCCGCCTGCATAGCCTGCATTCTACGCTTCACGTCCGTCGCGTCATAGCCGCTCGGCACTTTCTGGGTGAGCAGTTCGTGGGCGATGTTGAGGGCGGCCATCACGGCGATGCGTTCGGTGCCGATCACCTTCCCACTGTCGCGGATCCCCAGCATTTTCCGGTCGAGGTAGTCGACGGCGCGCAGCAGTTCCGGCCGTTCCTCGTCGGTGCACGAGATCTTGAACTCGCGCCCCATGATGGTGACGTCGAGGGATTTGGTTTCCTTGCTCATAGGGATCTCCGGGCGTACTGCGCCGCGAATCAGGCCCCGGATCCCGCCGGCAATTGCGCGAGCAACGCTTCGAGGCGGGCACGGGCGGTGTTGGCACGTTCCACGCAGTGCTTGGTCTCGGCCTCCGCCGCGGCAAGTTGCTGCCGCAGCAGGGTGTTGTCCGAACGCAACTGCTCGGACCATCCGATGAGCAGCGCGATCCGTTCGTCGAGCGCGTCCAAATCTGCATTCATAATCTGACTATACTGAAAAAATCATAGGGGTCAACGCACAAGCAGCGTATCTGCATCCAGTCTTTGAGCAGATCGGCGGCGTCGCCGGGCGGCCGCCACCTCGGCTACAATTCGGGTGCCTTTCAGGTGCCCGCGCCGAATTCTTCGGTGGGGTTGAACGGGAAACAGGTCCAACGCCTGTGCTGCCCCCGCAACGGTCGGCGAGGATGGGCGCATCACGATGCCACTGCCAATGGCGGTCGTTCCGGGCTCTGCCCCGGCACGACTCGCAGCGGGCGGGAAGGCGATGCGTCTGGTCTCGCGAGCCCGGATACCGGCCTCGGAAGCGATAGAGCCAGCGGACTTCGCGGGTGGGCGAGGGCACGCGCTGCGTCTTGTGGGCGCGGCCCGGTGTCCCCAAGCCTGCTCCCGATCCGCCGGCTTTCTCGACACGGTGTGCGGAGGGCACGCCGAACGACAGGGAGACCGCAGCATGAATTTGCTTCCGCGTTCCGCCGGGCGGGTCCGCGCCTTGCCCGCGCTCATCGTCGCCGCCTCGGTACAGACCGCATTCGCGGCAACGGCACTCGACATCAACGCGCCGGACGTCGTCGTCTCGGCGACCCGGTTTGCCGACAGTTACCTCGACAAGCCGGTCAACATCAGTGTGATCGATCGCGTCACGATCGAGCAGTCGACGGCCAAGACGCTCCCGGACCTGCTGGCAACACAGGCCGGCGTCGACGTCCGCGATTTCTACGGCAACGCCGCCGCCGGGGCGACCGTCGACCTGCGCGGCTTCGGCGCCAACGCGGCCCAGAACACGCTGATCCTGGTCGACGGTCGGCCCATCACCGACATCGACTTCTCCGGCGTCCAATGGTCGTCGCTGCCGCTGGCGAACATCGAGCGTGTCGAATCGTTCGTGGCGGCGGCAGCGTGCAGTACGGCGGCGGTGCCGGCGGCGGCGTGATCAACATCATCACGCGCGGCGCCCAGCCAGGGCACGACGAGTTCTTCGTCACCGGGCGGGCCGGCAGCTACGACACCTACGAGGGCCAGATCGGGGCGGCCAAGTCCTTCGACGGCGTCGGCATCAGGCTATTCGGTTCCGGCATGCGCGCCGGCGGCTATCGCGACAACAACCAGAATGCCCAGAACAACGCCAACGCGGATCTCGTCTGGCGCATGGAACGTAGCGAATTGCGTCTGTCGGCGAGCGCCGACCGGCAGGACATCCGCCTGCCGGGCGGGCGCCGGGTCGACACCAACCCCGGCGGCGTCGACCTGCTGACGACCGACCGGCAGGGAACGTCGAGGCCCAACGACTACGCCACCCGCGACGGCAACCAGGCGGCGCTCGACTGGATGCGAACCTTCGGCTTCGGCGAGGCCGCCGCAGGCCTGTCGTGGCGCAACAAGCGCCAGACGGCCAATCTCGGCCTCGGCGGGATTGCCGATTTCCGCGAAGTCGACCTGTCCGTGCTGGGCTTCACGCCGCGCGTGAAGGTCGATCGCCCGGTCTTCGGACTCGGCAATGCGCTCACTGCGGGCGTGGACCTGTATGACTGGGACTACCGGCTGGAACAGAGCGCAGGTTCGGTGAACGCCGGTCGCCCCGTGCATCGCGTGACCGGCGGCCAGCGCACCTCCGGCGTCTGGATGCAGGATCACCTGGCGCTGGGGCCCGACACGACCGTCACGGCGGGCTACCGCACCGAGCGCTTCGAACTCAACCTCGCCGACGCCTTCGATCCGCTGGCGCCGAATCCGTCGTTCATCTCGCCCGGCGGGTCCACCGGTGCGCAGCGCGAAACCCAGCATGCTTGGGATCTCGGGCTGCGTCAGCGCATCTTCGGCCCGTTCTCCGGGATCGTGCGGGCGAGCCGCAGCTACCGCTTCGCGACCGTCGACGAGATCTTCGAGGGGTCGGCGGCGTTCACGCAGCAGTTCCAGTTCCTGCGCCCGCAGATCTCGCGCACCAACGAACTGACGCTGGAGTACCGGCGCGCTGCAACGCTGGTCACGGTGACGGCGTTCGAAGTCGACGTGAAGGACGAGATCCGGCTCGATCCGTTCACCCTGGGGGTTGGCAACACCAACCTGCCGCCCCTGGAGCGGCGCGGGCTGGAACTCCAGGGTGCATGGCAGCTCAGCGCGGCAATCGGCATCAGCGCCTCGTACACCTATACCGAGGCGAAGTTCATCGAGGGCGTGTTTCCCGGCGGTCCGTTCACGCCGACGAACGTCGTCATCGCCGGCAAGACGGTGCCGCTGGTGCCGCAGAACCGTGCGTCGATCGGATTCACCTGGGAGTTCATGCCCGAAACCCGTCTTACCTTCAACGGTCGCTACGTCGGCGAGCAGGTGATGGAGAACGACGAGCCGAACACCTTCGGACGGCGCATCCCCGCCTATGCCACAGCCGACATCCGGATCGCGCGACGGCAGGGTCCGTTCACGCTGGCGGTGGTGATCAACAACCTGTTCAACGCCAAGTACTACAACTACGCCGTGTCCAGCCAGTTCACCCCCGGCGTGTTCAACGCCTACCCGCTGCCGGGGCTCAATGGCAGCGTTGCGCTGACCTATACCTTCCAGTAACTTGCGGCGGACCCCGGCGCCGGGGCCCGCAACGGTGGCGGACAGGGCGGGGCCGACCACCACGTCCATGTCCAGCCAGCAACTCTATTTTCGTCTCCTCTCCTATGTCCGGCCGCACTGGCGGGTGTTTCTCACGTCGGTGCTCGGTACCACGGTCGCGGCGCTGACCGAACCCGCGCTGCCCGCGATGATGAAGCCGTTGCTGGACGGCACCTTCGTCGACAAGGACCCGTGGCTGATGCAGTGGATGCCGGTGGCCCTGGTCGTGCTCTTCCTGGTTCGGGGCAGCGCCAACTTTGTCGAGAACTACTGCGCCCAGTGGGTGGCGACCCGCGTGGTGCTCGACCTGCGCGACGCCATGTTCCGCAAGCTAATGGTGCTGCCGGTCAATTTCTACGACGAGCAGGTCACCGGCAACATCGTGTCCAAGGTCACGTTCGACGTGACCCAGGTCACCTCGGCGGCGACCTCGGCAGTCACGGTATCGATCAAGGACAGCATTACCATCGTGGGACTGCTGGGCTGGCTGTTCTGGCTCAATTGGAAGCTCACCTTGGTTACGCTGGTGGTCGCGCCATTGATCACGCTGATCGTGCGCCAGTTCAGCAAGCGCCTGCGGGCAGTGGGACGCCAGTTGCAGACCGCGATGGGTGACACCACCCAAGTGTTGCAGGAAGGCATCGATTGCCAGAAGGTGGTGAAGATCTTCGGCGGCGCCCCCTACGAGATCGGCCGGTTCCGCGACAGCGCCAACCGCGTGCGGCGCTTCACCATGAAATATGCGGCGGCGGCAGCAGGTAACACCTCCATCGTGCAGCTGATCGCCGCCATCGCGCTGGCCTTCATCATCTCGATGGTGGCGCGGCAGTCCGCCGCCAATGAAACCACGGTGGGCGGCTTCGTCTCGTTCGTCGCGGCGATGTTGATGCTGCTCTCGCCGCTGAAGCGGCTGACCGGCGTCAACGAACAGTTGCAGCGCGGGCTCGCCGCGGCCGAGAGCATCTTCACGCTGCTCGATCGGGAAGCGGAAGCGGACACGGGCACTGTCGTCCTGCCGCGCGCCCGCGGCGAACTGGTGTTTGAGAACGTCACGATTCAGTATCAGCGCGCCGACCGGCCGGCGCTGCGCGATGTGTCGCTCACCATCCGCGCCGGCGAATCGATCGCCCTGGTCGGACCGTCGGGCAGCGGCAAGACGACCTTCGCCAACCTGGTGCCGCGCTTCTATCAGCCCGCTACCGGCCGCATCCTGCTCGACGGGCACGACCTGCGCGACCTCACCCTGGACAGCCTGCGCGCCAACATCGCCCTGGTCTCGCAGGACGTCGCGCTGTTCAACGACACGGTTGGCGCCAACATCGCCTATGGCGCCAAGGCCGGCGCAAGCGAGGCGGAGATCATCGCGGCGGCGGCGGCGGCCCATGCGATGGAGTTCATCCGCGAAATGCCGCAGGGACTCGACACCATCATCGGCGAGAACGGCGTGCGCCTCTCCGGCGGCCAGCGCCAGCGGCTCGCCATCGCCCGCACCCTGCTCAAGAATGCACCTCTGCTGATCCTCGACGAGGCGACGTCGGCGCTCGACTCCGAGTCCGAACGCCAGGTCCAGGCGGCACTGGAAGTGTTGATGCAGGGGCGCACGACCATCGTCATCGCCCATCGCCTGTCGACGATCGAGAAGGTCGACCGCATCGTCGTGCTCGACAAGGGCGAAGTCGCTGAGATCGGTACCCATGCCGAGCTGCTCGGTCGCGGCGGCATCTACTCGCGCCTGTATCGGATCCAGTTCGCCCGCGTGGAGGACCCGGTCGAAACGGTGGGCTGACAGCGTGTGTCGGGCCGCCCCAAGCGCGCTGGCCCCCCATTGGGGGGTGCCGACCGAAGGAAGGCTGGGGCACTCATATCAAGCGAAGGGACACAGCGTGTGCCGGGCCGCCCCAAGCGCGCTGGCCCCCCATTGGGGGGTGCCGACCGAAGGAAGGCTGGGGGGGTGGTTAATTCAGTGCGCCTGCTCCCAGTTAGGTCCGGCGCCGACGTCGACGACCAACGGTACCGCCAGTTGCGCCACCCCGGTCATAAGCCCCGGCAACGTGGCGCGCACCGCATCGAGTTCGGTCTCGGGCACTTCGAGCACCAGCTCGTCGTGTACCTGCATCACCAGCCGGGTTGCCAGCGCCGCCGTGTCGAGCCAGCGCTGCACCTCGATCATCGCGAGCTTGATCAGGTCGGCGGCGGTGCCCTGCATCGGCGCATTGATCGCGGCGCGCTCCGCGCCCTGGCGCCGTCCCTGGTTCTGGGCGCGGATCTCCGGCAGGTACAGGCGCCGGCCGAACACGGTCTCCACATAGCCGAGGTCGTGCGCGCCGGCGCGGGTGCGCTGCATGTAGTCGGCCACGCCCGGATAGCGGGCGAAGTACCGGTCCATGTATTGCTGTGCGGCGCTGCGCTCGATGCCCAGTTGCGAGGCGAGCCCGAAGGCGGACATGCCGTAGATCAGGCCGAAGTTGATGACCTTGGCGTAGCGCCGCTGCTCCGACGTCACTGCCTCGGGCGCCAGGGCGAAGACCTCCCCCGCGGTCGCGCGGTGCACATCCATGCCTTCGGCGAAGGCCTTCAGCAGCGCACCGTCGCCGGAGAGGTGCGCCATGATCCGCAACTCGATCTGCGAATAGTCCGCCGACACGATCAACGAGCCCGGCGCGGCGATGAAGGCCTCGCGGATGCGACGGCCTTCGGTGGTCCGGACCGGGATGTTCTGCAGGTTCGGGTCGGTGCTCGACAGCCGCCCCGTGACCGCCGTCGCCTGGCTGTAGTTGGTATGCACCCGGCCGGTCTGCGGATTGACCATGCGCGGCAGCTTGTCGGCATAGGTCGACTTGAGCTTGGCCAGGCCGCGGTACTCGAGAATGCGCTTCGGCAGCGGGTGGTCGAGCGCCAGTTGCTCGAGCACGTCCTCGTCGGTTGACGGCGTGCCGCCCGGCGTCTTCTTGATCACCGGCAGCTTGTGCTTGCCGAACAGGATCTCCTGCAGCTGCTTGGGTGAGTTGACGTTGAAGGGCTGGCCGGCCAGTTCGTGCGCCGAGCGCTCCAGTTCGAGCATGCGCTGACCGAGTTCGCCGCTCTGGACTTCGAGCAGGCGCGAGTCGATGAGCACGCCGTTGCGCTCCACCCGCAGCAGCACCGGCATGACGCGCATCTCGATGTCGCGGTAGACATGCGTCAGGCCCGGGTCGGCTTCCACCTGCGGCAGCATGGCCAGATGCAGCTGCAGCGTGATGTCCGCATCCTCGGCCGCGTATTCAGTAGCGGTTTCGATGCTCACCTGGTCGAAGCCGATCTGGCTGGCGCCCTTGCCGGCCACCTCCGCGAAGGTGATCGTCTTGATGCCCAGATGCCGCATCGCCATCGAGTCCATGTCGTGCGGCTTGTGGCTCTCGATCACGTAGGATTCGAGCAGCGTGTCGTGCAGCACGCCGCCGAACCGGATGCCGTGGTTCGCCAGCACGTGGGCGTCGTACTTCGCGTTCTGGCCGAGCTTGGCCCGGTTGTCGTCCTCGATCCAGGGCTTCAGCCGGGCCAGCGTCGCCTCCAGGTCGAGTTGGTCCGGGGCGCCCGGATAGCGGTGCGCCAGCGGGAGGTAGGCGGCTACGTGCGGCGTGACCGCGAACGACAGGCCGACGATGCGGGCCTGCATCGGATCGAGGCTCGTGGTTTCGGTGTCGAAGGCGACCAGCGGTGCTGCTTCGAGCTTCGCCAGCCAGCGCTCCAGCGACTCGGGGTCCGCGATGGTCTCGTAGTGGCGCTCCGGCGCCGGGTGCGTCTCGCGCCGTTCGGCAGTCGCCCCGGCCGGCGCATCGGCGGGTCTGCCGTCCTTCAGTTCGCGCAGCCAGCTGTTGAAGGTGAAGCGTTCATAGAGCGCCGCAAGCTGGTCGCGGTCCTCCGGCGGTGGCGCGAGCGCCTCGACCGCAAGCGGCAGCTCGACGTCGCGCTTGATGGTCAGCAGCCGCTTCGCCTGCGGCAACCAGTCGAGCGCCTTGCGCAGATTGTCGCCGACCACGCCGCCGATCTCGCCAGCGTGCTCGATCACGCCGTCGAGCGTGCCGTACTGCTGGAGCCACTTCACCGCCGTTTTGGGTCCGACCTTCCCGACCCCGGGGACGTTGTCGACGCTGTCGCCGATCAGGGTCAGGTAGTCGACGATACGTTCCGGCGGAACGCCGAACTTGGCGCCGACGCCAGCGGTGTCGAGCGTCTCGTTCGACATGGTGTTGATCAGCGTCACGTGGTCGCCGACCAACTGCGCCATATCCTTGTCGCCAGTGGACACCACGGTCGCGATGCCCTGTTCGCGGGCCCGGTCGGCGAGCGTGCCGATCACATCGTCAGCCTCGACCCCGTCGATCATCAGCAGCGGCCAGCCCATCGCGCGCACGGTCGCGTGGATCGGCTCGATCTGGCGCACCAGGTCCTCGGGCATGGCGGCGCGGTTCGCCTTGTAGTCCGCGTACCAGTTGTCGCGGAACGTTTTGCCCTTCGCATCGAAAACGCAGGCGATATAATCCGCCGGAATCTCGCGCCGCAGCCGGCGCAGCATGTTGACCACCCCGTAGATCGCCCCCGTGGGCTCCCCGTCGCGGTTGCGCAGATCGGGCAAGGCATGAAATGCGCGATACAGGTACGACGAACCATCGACCAGCAGCAGGGTTTTCACGGATGTCGGGCTTTCGGCAGGCGGCGATGATTCGGTGGTGGAGCGGCAGCAGCCGACATTGTACGAACCCCGGCCTCAAATCCCGGCACCTTTGTCCGTACACTCCGGCTATCGGTGTGGTTCCTGCGGGCCTGCCGCGCCCCCGCTGAACCCCGACCTCCGTCAACTTCCCTCACCCTCACGACCCGTCATGACTCCCGGAAAGAAGAAACTGCCGGTCCCGCTCGCCCCCGAACTGCTGGAGAAATCCTGGTCGGCGCGCGAGTCGTGGCGCGTCTTCGGCATCATGGCCGAAGTCGTCGAGGCCACCGAGAAGCTGCACGCGGTACGTCCGGCCGTCAGCGTGTTCGGTAGCGCCCGCGTGCCGCGCGGCCATCCCTACTACCAGCTCACCGAGCAAATCACCCGCCAGTTGTCGGACGCCGGATTCACCGTCATCTCCGGCGGCGGCCCCGGGCTGATGGAAGCCGCCAACAAGGGGGCCTTCGAAGGCCGGTCGCTCTCGGTCGGCCTCAACATCGAGCTGCCGCATGAGCAGAGCGGCAACGACTACCAGGATCTCGGGCATACCTTCCGCCATTTCTTCACGCGCAAGGTTATGTTCGCCAAGTTCGCATCGGCCTATGTGGTGATGCCGGGCGGGTTCGGGACCCTTGACGAGCTGATGGAAGCCGTCACCCTGGTGCAGACGCGCAAGACGCGGCGGGTTCCGATCATCCTCGTGCAGTCCTCGTTCTGGGGCGGTCTGCTCGACTGGATCCGCAATACGCTGGCCGCTGAGCGCATGATCGATCCGGGCGACATCGACCTGATCCAGCTGATCGACGATCCGGCGGACGTCGTGGCGGCGATCTTTGCGCACTACGAGGCACGCGGCTTCACGCCCAGTGCCGCCGAGCGCGAATCGCTGCTCAACCTGTAGCGCGAGCCGGGCGATGTCGGTCTTCACCAAGGTCGCGCCGGAACAGTTGGCGGTCTGGCTGAAGGGCTATGCCGTGGGTCACCTGACGGACCTGCGCGGCATTATCGCCGGCGTCGAGAACACCAACTATTTCGTCACCACCACGCAGGGCCGCTATGTCCTCACCCTGTTCGAGAAGCTGCGTCCCCCCGAGCTGCCGTTCTACCTCAACCTGATGGCGCACCTCTCGGGCCATGGGCTGCCCTGCCCCAAGCCCATCGCCAGCCTCGACGACCGGTTCCTCGGCGAGTTGAACGGCAAGCCCGCGGCGCTCGTCACGTGCCTCGACGGCGCGCCGATCATGGCGCCGACGCCGGAGCATTGCGCACGCGTCGGCGAGGTGCTGGCGGATCTGCACCTGATCGGACAGCGCTACACCGGGTATCTCGATAACCTGCGTGGCCCGAAATGGTGGACGGCGACGGCGCCGTCGCTGCTGCCGTTCCTGGATGACGCCAACCGCGCCATGTTGCTCGACGAGGTCGCATTCCAGTCGAACCATCGCCTCGACGCGCTGCCCAAGGGCGTGGTGCACGCCGACCTGTTCCGGGACAACGTTCTGTTCCACGATGACAGCATCGGTGGCGTGATCGACTGCTACTTCGCGTGCGTCGACGTGCTGCTCTACGACGTGGCCATTACCGTCAACGACTGGTGCAGCAACGATGACGGCGGGCTCGATCCGGGCCGCACGCGTGCCCTGCTGGAAGCCTATCGCAGTACCCGCGAGTTCACCGCCGCCGAGTTCGATGCCTGGCCGGTGATGCTGCGTGCCGGCGCACTGCGCTTCTGGGTGTCGCGCCTCTACGACTATCACCTGCCACGGGCCGGCGAGCTCACCCACGCGCACGATCCCTCGCGCTTCGAGCGCATCCTGCGCAATCATCGGCAGTGCGTGCCGCAGGTCGTACGGTCGGCCGGACGTGTCGACTGAGCCCGGTCCGGCAACGCCGATCCGCCGCGTTCCCATCGTCAACGGCTGGCGCTGGATCGTCGGCGGCTGGCGCCTGTTCCGGCGCAAGCCGCTCACCTGGATCGCCTTCACGGCCATCCTCTGGGCGGTGGTCGCGGTGAGCGGCCTGCACTGGATGCTGGCATCGCTGGTCGCGATCCTGCTGCCGGTGTTCCTGGCCGGCTGGGCGATTGCGTGTGCCGCCGCCGAGCGCGGCGAGTCGATCCCGATCACCATGCTGCTCGACGGCTTTCGGTTGCGCGCCCGGCAGCTGGTGTCGATCGGCTCCTTCAATGCGGTCGCCAACGTGCTGGTGCTCATCATCGTGTTCGCGATCGGCGGTGACACCCTCGCGAAGCTCATGGCCGATTCCACCGTGGCCGGCGCCGATCCGGAGGCCGTCGCCGAAGCGCTGCCGCAGATCATGCGGGCGCTGGCGGTCGGCCTGTTTATCGGCATTCCGGTGGCGATGGCGGTGTGGTTCGCCCCGTTCGGCATCGCGCTCGACAACCTGAAACCCCTGGCTTCCCTGGTGGCGTCGCTGCGCGGCATGCTGATCAACACCCTGCCGATGTGCGTGTTCGGACTCGTCTTCGCCGGTGTCGGCACAGCCCTCTTTCAGACTTTCTTCGCGCTGGGCGTGGATCCATCCCAGGCCTTCGCGCTCGCGGTCTGGATCCTGATGCCGGTGCTGGTGCCGAGCATCTACGTCAGCTATCGCGACATCTTCGCGACCGACTAGAGCGTCTGACCGGCCGTTGGCCGTCTGCTGTCGCGGCCGCGCAGGTCGC
Organism: Betaproteobacteria bacterium; assembly: GCA_043744975.1. Taxonomy (GTDB): domain Bacteria; phylum Pseudomonadota; class Gammaproteobacteria; order Burkholderiales. The sequence continues at coordinate 17,523 of JAYTTO010000342.1, forward strand.
GCGACTAACCCGCCGCGAGCTTCGCGTACTCGAGCGCCAGCCACTTGAGGCCGACGTCGCGGAAATTGACTTGCACGCGGGCATCGACCCCGCGACCCTCGGCATTGACGATGACGCCCCCCCCGAACTTCGGGTGAACCACGTTCTGGCCGATGCGCCACGTGCCGCCGGTCGCGCTGGCGGCCGTCGACGGCGGAAAGGAACCGAAGCCCCGCATCTGCGGAGGGGCCCACGACGACGCCGACGTGCTGTTGAGGCGCTTCATCAGCGCCTCGGGGATTTCTTCGAGAAAGCGCGACGCGACGTTGTAGCGCGTCTGTCCGTGCAGCATTCGCGACTGGGCATACGACAGGTAGAGCCGTTGGCGGGCACGAGTCAGCGCCACGTACATCAGGCGGCGTTCCTCCTCCAGCCCGTTGTCCTCGCTGACGCTGTTCTCGTGCGGAAACAGGCGTTCTTCCAGCCCGCTGATGAATACCGCCTGGAATTCGAGGCCCTTGGCCGAATGCACGGTCATGAGCTGCATCGCGTCCTCGCCGGCGCCGGCCTGATGCTCACCCGCTTCGAGGGCCGCATGTGCCAGGAAGGAGTTCAGCGCCGACAGCGGATCGTTCGGGTCGACCGCGCCGCCCTGTTCGGTAGCCGGGTCGTAGACTTCCTCGACCACGAACGTCGCGGCGGCATTCACCAGTTCGTCGAGGTTCTCGAGGCGCTCGGTGCCTTCCTTTTCGGTCTGGTAGTGCTGCTTGAGGCCGCTGCCCTCGACCACGTGCTCGACGATCTCCGACAACGGCAATCCGGTGACGGCGCGCCGCATCCCTTCGACCAGCTTGACGAAGGTGGTGATGCTGGTCCCCGCCCTGCCGGAGAGCGCGCCGCCACAGGCCGCCTGCCACAGGCTTGTACCTCTGAGCCGCGCGGCTTCCTGCAGTTGCTCGAGGCTGCGGTTGCCGATGCCGCGGGTGGGGAAGTTGACGATCCGCAGCATCGCGCCGTCGTCCTCCGGATTGGACACGAGCCGCAGGTAGGCCAGCGCGTGCTTGATCTCCTGACGTTCGAAGAAGCGCAGGCCGCCGTAGACGCGGTAGGAAATCCCGGCGCTGAACAGCGTGTGCTCCAGCACCCGGGACTGGGCATTGGACCGATACAGCAGCGCCATCTCGTCGAAGCGGATGCCGTCGCGATGCAGGGCCCGCACCTGTTCGACGATGAACCGTGCTTCCTCGCCGTCGGTAGGGGCCTCGTAGACGCGCAATGGTTCGCCCTTCCCTGCATCGGTCCAGAGGTTCTTGCCCAGGCGCCCGCGGTTGCGCGAGATCAGGGCGTTGGCGGCGTCCAGGATGTTGCCGTGCGACCGGTAGTTCTGCTCGAGCTTGATGATCTTGTCGATGCGGAAGTCGCGCTCGAACTCGGCCATGTTGCCGACGTTGGCGCCGCGGAAGGCGTAGATGGACTGGTCGTCATCGCCGACGGCGAGCACCGCCGCATCGCGGCCCGCGAGCAGCTTGAGCCAGGAATACTGGAGTCGGTTCGTGTCCTGGAACTCGTCGACCAGGATGTGGTGGAAGCGTGCCTGGTAGTGCGCCCGCAGCACCTCGTTGCGGTGCAGCAGTTGGTAGCAGCGCAGCAGCAGTTCGGCGAAATCCACCACGCCTTCGCTCTGGCATTGTCGGTCGTAGGCGGCATAGATGTCGTTGAAGCGGCGCGAGAAGTCGTCGGTGGTTTCGACGGCCGAGGCGCGCAGGCCCGCCTCCTTGTTGGCGTTGATGAACCACTGCGCCTGCCGCGGCGGGTACTTGTCGTCGTCGACGCCCAGGCCGCGCATCACGCGCTTCACCAGGGCGAGCTGGTCGGTCGAGTCGAGGATCTGGAAGCCTTGCGGCAACTGCGCATCACGGTGGTGGGCGCGCAGCAGGCGGTTGCACAGGCCGTGGAAGGTGCCGACCCACATGCCGCGGGTGTTGATCGGCAGCATCGCCGAGATGCGTGTGAGCATCTCGCGCGCTGCCTTGTTGGTGAAGGTCACCGCGAGCAACCCCATCGGACTCACCTGGCCGGTCTGGATCAGCCAGGCGATGCGGGTGGTCAGGACCCGGGTCTTGCCGCTGCCGGCGCCGGCGAGGATCAGCGCCGAGATCTGGGGCAGGGTTACCGTTTCGAGCTGCTGGGGATTGAGGCCGTCGAGAAGGGAGGAAGTCATGAACGCACCGGGGGGCAGCTACGGATTATAGTGGCGACCCCGCCGCAATCCTCACCAAAAACCTGTCTGGAGACTACTCGATGGCTGCACCCACGTCCCGCCTGTTGTGTTCACTGCTCGCCGGTTCGAGCCTGCTGGCGGCCGCCGGCTTGGCGGGTGCCGCCAGCGAAGTCACCGTCGACTGGACCACCGAGCGCTGCGAGTTCGTGCTCACCAAGAACCAGGACGGTTACGGCGTGGTGCTCAAGCTGACCCAGGTGGTGCTCGAGCCCGGCGAGGTTCTGGTGGGCGATCTCGACCGGATCAACTACAGCGGGCGGGTCGTGCGCCAGGCGCTCGACCAAGGCGTGATGATGCGCGGCCTCAAGTACGGCGTGCGCCGCAAGGTCGCGCTCAACACCATCTTCGACTGGGGCAGCCGGTTCTGCAATCCGCCCACCGAGTAGCCGGTCGCCCTGCTACATCGACACCGACGCCGCCTCGAAGCCGAGCCGCAGCTTGAGCCGCAACGCCAGTTGCAGGGCGTCGCGCTCGCTCGCCAGATTGGCGATGCGCACCACGAAGCGCGTCTTGCCATCGCGGCTCAACGGGGCGATGGCGGCCGCGTAACCCGCGGTGCGCAGCTTGTCGTAGGCCCCTAGCGCCTCGCTCTGCGACTCCGATGCCGCGACCGTGACCTTCCAGCGGCCGCCGGACTGGGCCGCACCGCTGCCGGCACTGATCTCGGTTTCGGCGGCGTACTTGGCGAGCAGATCGGGCGAAATCCGGGTGAGCGGCGGGGTCGGCGCTCCCTTGGGTGCGTCGTACAGGCTGCGCGCTTCGCTCATCGAGACTTCGTCCTCGTCGCCGCGCCTGACGCCGATCCTGCCTTCGATCAGGACGACGAAATCGCGCTCGGCGGCGGCCTTGCCCCACAGATCGGTGCCGCGCACGCCGGCGGTCACGGTCGGGAACCGGACCGTCACGTCGCGCTGGCCGCGGACCTTCGCCAATGCCGAGGTGGTGAACCGGAACGCCCCGGTGATCACGCGCAGGGTGGCCTGGAACAGCGGGTTGCCGCCATTGCGGGTCTGGGCCGCGGCGCCGACCACGAAGCGGGCGTTCTCGCCCAGCTTCACGGCGCTGCCGTCGGCCAGCCGCAGCAGCACCCGCGACCCTTCGGCGGTGGTGATCTCGTCGGATGCCTTGAGCGTCGCGCCGATGGCCAGCGGCTCCAGGCGGCCATCCCGCGACACCCAGGCGGGCATGTTGACGCCCTCGACCAGGACATCCGGGGTGGCAGCGTGCAGAGTGCCGGCCAGGCAGCAGAGCAGCAAGGCGATGGCAAGCGAGGCGATCTTCATGGGGGGCTCCCGGGAGTTCGTTGTGGCCGTTGCGGGTTGATACGCGAAACGCGGGGTCGCGGATGCCAGTGGCTATAATCGAGAGCTTAACCGCCGCCCTGTTCCTTGAATCGATGACGATGGATGCATCCTACCGCCCGGCCGAGGTCGAGCGCAGTGCCCAGGCCGCCTGGCTCGAGTCGGGTGCCGCCCGCGCCACCGAGCAGCCCGGCAAGCCCAAGTACTACTGCCTGTCGATGTTCCCGTATCCGTCGGGCAAGCTGCACATGGGCCACGTGCGCAATTACACGATCGGCGATGTCCTGTCGCGTTTCCACCGCATGCGCGGCTACAACGTCCTGCAGCCCATGGGTTGGGACGCCTTCGGCCTGCCGGCGGAGAACGCTGCGATGGCCAACGGCGTGCCGCCGGCCAAATGGACGTACGACAACATCGCATACATGAAGAAGCAGTTGCAGGCGCTCGGTTTCGCCCTCGACTGGGAACGCGAGCTCGCCACCTGCACGCCGCAGTACTACCGCTGGAACCAGTGGCTGTTCCTGCGGATGCTTGAGAAGGGCATCGCCTACCAGAAGACCGGCGTGGTCAACTGGGATCCGGTCGACCAGACCGTGCTGGCGAACGAGCAGGTGATCGACGGGTGCGGCTGGCGCACCGGCGCGCCGGTCGAGAAGCGCGAGATCCCGATGTACTACCTGCGCATCACCGGCTACGCCGACGAGCTGCTCTCTGCCCTCGACGCGCTGCCCGGCTGGCCGGAGCGGGTCAAGCTGATGCAGGCCAACTGGATCGGCCGCAGCGAAGGCGTGACCATCGGCTTTCCGTACGATCTTCCGGCCGTGCCCGG
>JAYTTO010000343.1:0-7154 GCA_043744975.1 Betaproteobacteria bacterium
GGTGCAGCGAAGCCGATCAGTCCGCTGCGGAAGCTCTTGCGTGCGCCGGGCCGCCCCAAGCGTGCTGCCCCCATTGGGGGGTGCCGACCGCCGGAAGGCTTGGGGGGCGTCGCCTCTCAGGCCAGTACACCGCTCACGAGTGGAAACCGCCCGTTCAGGATTGCCTGGCTCGGCAGCCCCCACCAGCGCTCCAGCGCCGTGGCATAGACGCTCCTGAAGTCGATCGCGAAGCCCGGATTGCCGGCATTGTCGAGTCGGCCCAGTTGTGGCCCAGCGCCGTAGAGACCACCCCCGACCGCCCCGCCGAGCACGAAGTGCACATTGGCCGTCCCGTGATCGGCCCCGCCGCTCTGGTTCTCGCACGGCCGCCGACCGAATTCCGCATAGGTCATCACCAGCGTCGAGTCCCAGCGGTTCAGCTCCTGCAGCGCCGCGCGCAAGGCGACCAGGCCGGCGGCGCATCGAGCACTTCGTGTGTCGTCGAGCTTGCCGGTGCGCCCGAGGACCGTCTTCTCGCCGTAGTCGTGCTGAAACCGCCGCAACACGAACGTGCCGTCATCGGCATCGATGCTCCAGCCGGTGAACGCGCGCGCTGCCTCCTTCACATCGCGTTCGCCGCAGTGGCTTTCGCCCAGGGTGAAGAACTCCATCACTTCACGCGTTGCGGGCGGACCAGTTCGGTGAGCGTCGCCGGCACCGGCGTCACCGCGGCCGAGCGTCCACCGTCGAGCAGCCGCGCCACCGCCTGATCGCGGGTCAGCGCGGCAAACGTCCGGATCTCGCCGTCCGTCGCCCCGAATCCGGTGCGCGTCAGGAGGTGGCGGGCCGCGTCGTACCCCAGCGGCGCAGCGGCACCGGCGCCACCGGCGCCACCGGCCCGGACCAGCAGCAGGGTACCGGCCAGCAACAGGCACGCGATGCGCATGATCGAGCAACGACAACGACGTTGCCGTCGTTGACCCGCCGCTGACGCATAATTTGCCATCGTGTCCGGAGAACCTCATGAGTGAAGCGAGCGGCGCCCGCATCCTGGTGGTCGACGACGACCGTCGCCTGCGCGATCTGCTGCATCAATATCTGACTGCACAGGGCTTTGTCGTCCAGTCGGTGCCGGACGGCGCCGCCATGGATCGTACGCTCGGCCGCGAGGGCGCCGACCTGCTGGTGCTCGACCTCATGCTGCCCGGCGAGGATGGCATGCACATCTGCCACCGGCTGCGGGCCAACGGCAACCGGACCCCCATCATCATGCTGACGGCCAAGGGCAACGACGCGGACCGCATTGCCGGCCTGGATACCGGCGCCGACGACTACCTCTCGAAACCGTTCAATCCGCGCGAACTGGTGAGCCGCATCAATGCGGTATTGCGCCGCGGCGCGGGCAAGTCGCTTCCCGGCGCGCCGATCGGCAACGAATCGACGATCCGCTTCGGGCCCTTCGAACTCGATCTCGGCACCCGGCGGCTCACCCAGGGCGAAGACACGATCAGCCTGACCACCGGCGAGTTCGCCTTGCTGAAGGCGCTGGTCAGCCATGCCGGCACGCCGCTCACGCGGGAGCGCCTGATGGAGCTGGCACGGGGTCGCGAGTACGGCCTGCTCGACCGGACCATCGATGTCCAGGTATCGCGGCTGCGCAAGCTGATCGAGGACGATCCGGCCCACCCGCGCTACCTGCAGACGGTGTGGGGCTTCGGTTACGTGTTCGTGATCGAGAAGTCATGACGCTCCTGCCGCGTTCCCTGCTCGCGCGCTCGGTACTGCTGATCGCCGCGGTGCTGATCATGAGCCAGATCGCGTGGATCGAGTTCTATCGCATGAGCAATGCCCGCTCCGAGTCCGAGCAACTGGCGTCGAACATCGCCAACGTGCTCAACACGGTGAGCATTGCACTGGACACCATGCCGGCCGCCGCGCGCCGCAAGTTCAGCGAGAAGCTCCCGGCGATGCAGAATATCCGCCTGCTGCCGGCGACCTCGCTCGACGTCGACGAGCTGGCCAAGCCGTCGCCCCTGCTAGCGGCGGTGGGCCGCGAACTCAAGCGCAGCAGTGGCGGCAACACCCAGGCGCTGGCGGTGCTCGAAGACACCGATCACGCGATGTGGATCAAGATCAAGGTCAAGCAGCAGGCCTACTGGGTGGTGTTCCCGCCCGACGCCTTCGGCCTGCGTTCCGCCGCCGCGTGGATCGGCTGGAGCGTGGTCACGCTGGTGCTGGCGCTGGCCGGGGGCTTCGCCCTGATGCTGCGCGTGAACCAGCCGCTGCGGGCGCTGGCCCGTGCCGCCGCGGATATCGGTGCCGGCAAGACCCCGCCCGCGCTGCCGGAAAAGGGCCCCTCGGAGATCCGCACGCTGTCGCAGGCCTTCAACCGCATGAGCACCGCGCTCCAGGCGCAGGAGAACAATCGCGCCGTACTGCTCGCCGGCGTCTCGCACGACCTCCGCACGCCGCTGTCACGCCTGCGCCTGGCGCAGGAACTGAGCCGCTCGCAACTGCCCGACTTCGTCAATGCGAGCATGGTCTCGGACATCGAGGAAATGGACATCATCATCAACCAGTTCCTCGATTTCGCGCGCGACGGCACCAACGAAGCGATCAATCCCAATGCGGACCTCAACGAACTGGTCGAGACGCTCGCGCTGCGCTATGAGAAGCGCGGCGAACCGGTGACCGCCCGGTTGGAGCACCTCCCGCCCTTGCGCCTGCGCCCCCTCGCCGTGCAGCGCATGGTCAGCAACCTGGTCGACAATGCCCTGCGCTACGGCAGCGGGCCGGTCGAGATCGAAACCTCGCGCTCCGCCGATCGCGCCGTGCTGCGCGTGCTCGACCGCGGTCCGGGGATTCCGGCAGCGGAGGTCAACCGGGTGATGCAGCCGTTCACCCGGCTGGACGATGCTCGCACCGACTCATCCGGCGCCGGACTCGGGCTCGCCATCGTCGACCGCGTGGCACGGATGCACGGCGGCACGGTGGAACTCATCCCGCGCCCGGGCGGCGGCCTTGAGGCGCGGGTCGAACTCCCGACCACGACCCTGCCCGAAGGCGAGCGGGCAGCGGCGTGACCGCCCCAAGCGCCCTTTGGGCAGGCGCCAATCCTGCGCTCGAGCGCGATCAGCGAGACTGTGGTTGCCCGGCGGCCACCTGTTCCGTACCTACAGAAGCGGCCGCCGCCGGCCGTTCGCGGAACGTGAGCGACACCGAATTGAGGCAGTAGCGCAGGCCGATCGGCGGCGGACCGTCCTCGAACACGTGACCCAGGTGCGCCTCGCAGCGCCCGCAGACGACTTCGGTGCGGATCATGCCGTGGCTCGTGTCGCGATGCGAAATCACGGCGGCCGCGGCCACCGGACCGAAGAAGCTCGGCCAGCCGGTACCCGACTCGAACTTGGTGCCGGAATCGAACAGCGGCAGGTCGCAGCAGACACAGTGGTAGACACCGTTCCGGTGGTTGTCGTGGAAGACGCCGCAGAACGGCCGTTCGGTTCCGGCCCGCCGGGTGACCCGGAACTGCTCCGGTGTGAGCAGTTCGCGCCATTGCGCCTCGGACTTGACGATCTTTTCCATCTTGCTCTCTCCCTGGCCGCATCCGGCGGGTGCCGGCGCAGGCTCTGACCCGGCGCCTGCACGCCGGTTTCATACCACTTTGGTGCTGCTTGCCTACTCGCGCCCGAAGCGCGCGGGCTCGACCTTGCGCGCGATGGCGGCGATGGCTTCGGCCGCGATCCCTTCGCCGCGCCCGGTGAAGCCGAGGCGCTCCGTGGTCTTGGCCTTGACGTTGACCTGGCCGCTGCCGACGCCCAGATCGGCGGCGATGTTCGCTACCATCGCGGGGATATGCGGGGACATCCGCGGCGCTTGCGCGATGATGGTGGAGTCGATGTTGACGATACCGTAGCCGGCCGCAGCGAGTTTTGCGCCGGTCGCGCGCAGCAGCGCCCGGCTGTCGGCATCCTTCCAGCCGACATCGTGGTCCGGGAAATGCTGCCCGATGTCACCCAGTCCCGCGGCACCAAGCAGCGCATCGATGATGGCGTGCAGAAGCACGTCGGCGTCGGAATGGCCGAGCAGGCCGAGCGGGTGTGGAATGGTGACGCCGCCGAGAATCAGCAGGCGCCCTTCGACCAGGGCGTGCACATCGAACCCCTGCCCGACTCTCACGCGCCGGGCTCGCCCGGTGCCTTGGGCACCCAGGGCGCCTCGTGAGCATAGGAGCGCAGGATCAGGTCGGCGAGTTGCAGATCGCTCGGGTACGTCACCTTGAGGTTGGTCACGTCGCTCTCGACGAGATAGGGCTCATGGCCCATCTGCTCCATGGCCGAGGCCTCGTCGGTGACCATGCCGAGATTGGCCTGCTCCAGCGCCGCCCGCAGCAGCTTGTAGCGGAACATCTGCGGTGTCTGCGCCTGCCAGAGCGCGCTGCGATCGACCGTGGTGGCCACGCGCCGGCCATCGGCGGCGGCCTTGATGGTATCGGCCACCTGCAGGGCCAGCAGGCCGCCAACGTCGTCGTTGCCGACGCCATCGATCAGCCGGTCGAGCAGCTTGCGGGTGAGGCACGGCCGCGCCGCATCGTGGACCAGGATCCAGTCGTCCGGCCCGACCCGCGATTCGATCGCCCGCAAGCCGTTGAGCACGGTCTCGGCGCGGGTGGACCCGCCCACCCGCAACGCCGAGAGCCGGGCGCCGAACCGGCTCCAGTCATGCTGGTCGAAGTGCACGTCCGTCGGCGACAGCACGACGAACACCGATTCGATGCGATGGCTCTCCGCCATGATCAGCACCGGATAGAACAGCAATGGCCGGTCAGCCACCGGAAGGTACTGCTTCGGGGTCGAATCGCCAATGCGGGTGCCGGTGCCCGACGCGGGAATCAGGGCGAACAGACGCGGAAGGGGATGTGGGACATTCAAGGTGGCCACATTATCGTCCGGACCACCGACCGTCGGCAACGCGACCATCCCGTCTCCAGCCCCGGGCAGGTCATGGCTGCCCCCTTATAATCCGCGCCTCGTTTGCCGGCACCGCCTCATGTTGCTTCCGATTGCCCTCCCTGCCGCCAACCAGCGTTCGCGTCTCTCCGCCCTGGCCGGCTCCGCCGATGCGCTCGCGCTGGCCGAGCTGACCGCCGCGCACCGTCCCGTGGTGGTGATCACGGCCACAGCCCTCGACGGCCAGCGCCTGCTGGAAGAGATGCGCTGGTTCTCGCCCGGGCTCGACGTGCACCTGCTGCCCGACTGGGAAACGCTCCCGTACGACAGCTTCTCGCCGCACCAGGACCTGGTCTCCGAGCGGCTCGAGACGCTCTACCTGATGATGCAGAACGCCTGCGACGCCGTGATCGTCCCGGTGACCACGGCGCTGCTGCGGCTGCCGCCGCGCGAGTTCCTGGCCGCGTACACGTTCTTCCTGAAACAGGGCGACCGCCTCGACCCCGACGGTTTCCGCCGCCAGTTGTCGATGGCCGGCTACACGCATGTGTCGCAAGTGGTCGCGCCCGGTGAATACAGCTACCGCGGCGGGCTGATCGACCTGTTTCCGATGGGCTCGACGCTGCCCTACCGCATCGACCTGTTCGACAACGAGATCGAGTCGATCCGCACCTTCGACGTCGACACCCAGCGCAGCATCTACAAGGTCAATGACGTGCGCCTGCTGCCGGCGCGCGAGTTTCCACTCGACGACGACGGGCGGACCCGCTTCCGGCAACGTTTTCGCGACGTGTTCGAGGGCGACCCATCGAAGCGCCGGCTCTACAAGGACATCAGCAACGGCGTGGCGCCCGCCGGCATCGAGTACTACCTGCCGCTGTTCTTCGACCAGACCGCCATCCTCACCGACTACCTGGCGCCGGCAGCGACCATCGTGTTGCACGGCGACGTGCCCGACGCCATCCGCGCCTTCTGGCGTGACACCCAGTCGCGCTACGACCTGCTGCGCGGCGACGTCAACCAGCCATTGCTGCCGCCGAACGCGATCTATCTGCGCGAGGACGAATTCTTCGGCGCCGTGAAGGCGCATGCGCGCATCGAGATGCCGCGTGACCAGGTGGCCACCGACGAAGCTGCCGCGGTGTCGTTGCCGCCGGTGGCCGTCGACCGGCGCGCCGCCGATCCGCTCGGGGCGTTAAAGCGCTTCCGCAGCCAGTTCGATGGCCGCGTATTGCTGATGGCCGAGAGCCTCGGCCGCCGCGAGACCATGCTTGAGTTCCTGCGCGAGTACGGCCTGGAGGCAACGCTGGTCGAGCACTTCGCCGACTTCACCGGCGGCAGCGACCAGCTCGCCCTGTGCGTGGCGCCAATCTACGACGGCTTCGCGCTGCCAGGGGAGCACCTGGCAGTCATCACCGAGACCGAGCTGTACGCCACGGCGGTGCGCGGCCGGCGCGGCCGCGACAAGGAGCGTCGCACCTCCGCCGAGAACGTGCTGCGCGACCTCTCCGAGGTCAAGATCGGCGACCCGGTCGTGCACGAGCAGCACGGCATCGGCCGCTATCTCGGCCTGATGAGCATGGATCTGGGCGAAGGCCCCACGGAATTCCTGACGCTCGAATACAACGGCGGCGACAAGCTCTACGTGCCGGTGTCGCAGCTACAGCTCATCAGCCGCTACGCCGGTGTCGCGCCGGAGAATGCGCCGCTGCACAAGTTGGGTAGTGGCGACTGGCAAAAGGCGCGGCGGCGTGCCGCCAAGCAGGTACGCGACACCGCCGCCGAACTGCTGCATCTCTACGCCCAGCGCGCCGCACGCAAGGGCCATGCGTTCCAGCTCAAGCAGCACGACTACGAGGCATTCAGCGCCGGCTTCCCGTTCGAGGAAACACCCGACCAGCGCGGCGCCATCGAAGCGGTCATCGCCGATCTGCAATCGGGCCAGCCGATGGACCGCCTGATCTGTGGCGACGTCGGTTTCGGCAAGACCGAAGTCGCACTGCGCGCGACGTTCGTGGCCGTCGCCGACGGCAAGCAGGTGGCGGTGCTGGTGCCGACCACGCTGCTCGCCGAGCAGCACTTCCAGAATTTCTCGGACCGGTTTGCGGACCAGCCGGTGAAGCTCGCCGAGCTATCGCGCTTCCGCTCCGCCAAGGAAGCTGGCGCCGCCATCAAGGGGCTGGAAACCGGCAGCATCGACATCGTCATCGGCACCCACAAGCTGCT
>JAYTTO010000344.1:0-2322 GCA_043744975.1 Betaproteobacteria bacterium
CGAAGCGGCAGCCGACGTGGTCGTCTGGTGCTCGGACGAGGGTCCCGGCTTTGAGCCGGGCCGGGCGCAGGACAAGTGGTTCGTTGGCAACATCGTGCAGGCGATGCGCGCTTATGCGGCGGGTGAACTGGGCCCCGCGGTGTTGGCGTTCAGCGCGTGCGATCGCATGATCGCCATTGGCTCGGACAAGATGATGGCCGCGGTGGCGCGCGCGCGCCATGAGGTGCTCAAGCCGCTGCTCAAGCCGGCCCATTGCGCCTTCGGTTCGATCAACTCGCCGATGCAATGCATGATGAAGGAGATCTGCGCGCAGTGCCTGCAACCGCAGGTCGACCCGGCCACCGGCGAGCGCAGCTACGTGTTCTCGTGCTTCAACCAGGACCAGCCGCTTGACCGGGTCGACTTCCCGGCCCTCGCGCAACGCCTGGGCCAGAACGCCGTCCAGGAAAAGCTCACGGCCCAGTGGATCGACCATTGCCTGGTCCGCATCCAGCAGCGCGCCGCGGTGGCGTAGACCTTCGCATGCATCCCGTGCCTGCCGCTGCGATCGACGACGTGCTGCCGCAGACGCAGTGCCGGAAATGTGGGTTCGACGGGTGCGCCCCCTATGCCGGCGCGATCGCCGCGGGCAATGCCGGAATCGACCGGTGCCCGCCGGGCGGACAGCGGGGCGTCGACCACCTCGCGGCGCTGCTCGGCATCGAATCGGTGCCGCTCGATCCGTCGCGGGGTGTTCCCGGCGTATCGGAACTGGCGCTCATCGACGAGGACCGTTGCATCGGTTGCACCCTCTGTATCCGGGCCTGTCCGGTGGACGCCATCGTGGGCGCGCACCAGCGCATGCACACCGTCCTGCTCGACGAATGCAGCGGATGCGGCCTGTGCCTGGCCCCATGCCCGGTCGACTGCATCGAGATGATTCCGGTAACGACGTTGATCGCCTCGGGCCACGCGGCATCGCCGCGAACCGATGCATCGATGCCGGCGCGATCGACACGCTGGCGTGCCCGCTACGACACACGATCCGCCCGCTTGGCGCGTGACCAGGGGGCGCACCAGAAACGCCTCGCCGAACGCGCGACCCGGGCTCGTCAGCCGACCGAGGACCCGGTGGCCGTTGCGCGGCGGCAAGCCATCGTTGCCGCGGCGATTGCGCGCGCACGGGCGCGGCGCGCCGCAACTCCCGCGCATCTCGAATGAACGCCACCAAGCGCGCGGAGATCTTCCGCCGGCTCCGGGATGCCAACCCGAACCCGAAGACCGAACTCGTCTACTCCACGCCGTTCGAACTGCTGGTGGCCGTGGTGCTGTCGGCGCAGGCCACCGACCGCAGCGTCAATCTCGCGACGGCGAAGCTCTACCCTGTTGCGAACACGCCATCCGCGATCGTTGCCCTCGGCATCGACGCCCTCGAAGAGAAGATCAGGACCATCGGGCTCTATCGCACCAAGGCACGCAACGTCGTCGCCCTGTGCGAGCGCCTGATCGATCTGCACGGCGGTGCGGTGCCACACGACCGCGCGGCACTGGAAGCGTTGCCCGGCGTCGGGCGCAAGACGGCGAACGTGGTCCTGAACACGGCATTCGGCGAGCCGACGATCGCTGTGGACACCCACATCTTCCGCATCGCCAACCGCATCAACCTGGCGCCGGGAAAGAATGTCGACCAAGTCGAGCGCAAGCTGCTCAAGTTCGTGCCGTCGGAGTTCCTCGGGGATGCGCACCACTGGCTCATCCTGCACGGTCGCTACACCTGCACGGCGCGCGCGCCCACCTGCGGGAAGTGCATCATTGCGGACCTGTGCGAGTACCGGCACAAGACCCCGGTCAAGCCAGGTGACGCGGGCGCGGATGCACCGCCTTCGGACCGTCAGCGCGCCCGCTGATGTTCCATCCGTCCCGGGACGAGGCCCGCGCATTCCTGACCGAGACCTGGCGCAAGGCGGGGGCCGGGGAACGGCTGTCGGCGCTGGAGCAGATGGTCCTGGAGGTGCTGACCCTGCATCCGGAATATCACCGGATCATCGAGCAGCCGGAGGCCTACGCGGAACGGGACTATCGTCCCGAGGCCGGCGAAACGAATCCGTTCCTGCATCTGCAACTACACCTCGCGGTCGAGGAGCAACTGTCGATCGACCAGCCCATCGGCATCCGCCGGGCCTTCGAAGGGTTGCGGACAAAGCTCGGGGACGAACATGCCGCCCGTCATGCCGTGCTGGACTGCCTCGGTGAAGTGCTGTGGCAGGCACAGCGAACCGGGACCGGCCCGGACTCGCGACTGTATCTGCAACTGCTGGAGGATCGCACTGCTATAACAGTGCG
>JAYTTO010000345.1:0-5675 GCA_043744975.1 Betaproteobacteria bacterium
CGAGCCGGCCACCCGCCACGTGCAGGTCGCCGAGATGGTCATCGAAAAGGCCAAGCGCCTGGTCGAGCACAAGCGCGACGTGGTGATCCTGCTGGACTCGGTGACCCGCCTTGGCCGCGCCTACAATTCCGTGGTGCCGAGCTCCGGCAAGGTGCTGACTGGCGGCGTGGACGCGAACGCGCTGCAGCGCCCCAAGCGCTTCTTCGGCGCCGCCCGCAACGTCGAGGAAGGCGGCTCGCTCACCATCATTGCCACGGCGCTCATCGACACGGGCTCGCGCATGGATGACGTGATCTACGAAGAGTTCAAGGGCACCGGCAACATGGAAATCCATCTCGACCGGCGCATGGCGGAGAAGCGCATCTACCCGTCGATGAACGTCAACCGCTCCAGCACCCGCCGCGAGGAACTGCTGATCCCCAAGGAGATCCTGCAGAAGATCTGGGTATTGCGAAAACTGCTCTACCCCATGGACGAGCTGGAGGCGACCGAGTTCTTCGTCGACAAGCTTCGCTCCACCAAGAACAACGCCGACTTCTTCGACCAGATGCGGCGCGGCTGAACGCTCGCCCGGGGCCGGGCGAGCCCAATCCAGCGAGCCCGATACGACTGTCGGGCCGATTCGGCTTGCCCGACGGCCCGCTTCCATGGATAATTTTCGGTTTTCCCGGATTCCCTGGCCGCAACCGGGGTCGCCGCAGGGTTGCCTGCATCGTCGGCGCCGCGGTTGCCCCAGGCATCCCGGTCCAGGCAATGACGGGTGCGGCCGCACCCACCGCTCGAGGACAGCAAGATGAAAGACGCCATTCACCCGCAGTACAAAGACGTTATTTTCTCCGACCCGGGTGCGAACTTCTCGTTCCTGACCCGCTCTACCGTCGACGTGCGCAACCGCGAAACGATGAAATGGGAAGACGGCAAGGAGTATCCGGTGATCAAGGTGGAAATCTCGTCCGCCTCACACCCGTTCTACACGGGCAAGCACAAGGTCGTCGACACCGCGGGCCGCATCGAGAAGTTCAACAAGCGCTACAACCGCGCCAAGCCGGCCGGCTGATCCCGGCGTCGCGAATTGCGGAAAAGGCAGCTTCGGCTGCCTTTTTCATTTGCGCTCCGTCCCGATGCGGGGGCCCCATCCCGATGCCGCATGCCCCGACCTGGCCGAGTCTCCCTAGAATGACGGCATTGCACCAGACCCGGTCAACGGGCTCCCACCACCCCGGCACATGATCTTCGGCGCGCATCGGCTCCGGTTCGAATCGGTCACGACCTTCATCGAGGCACGCCCGGGGCTCATGACAGCCCTGCTGTGCGCCCTGTGGATGATCCCGGGCCTGGTCGGCCACGATCCATGGAAGCCGGAGGAAGCCGCGATCTTCGGCGTCGTCCATCAGTTGATGCAGGGTGGTGACTGGCTCGTTCCGACCCTGGCCGGCGAGCCGTTCCTGCGCCATCCGCCGCTCTACTACCTGAGCGCCGCGGCCTTCGGCACGGTGCTGTCGCCGCTGTTTTCCCCGCACGATGCCGCCCGGCTGGTGAATGTGCTGTTCGGGGGACTGACGTTCTGGTTGATGGCCGGTACGGCGCGTCTTGCCCGACCGCCAGAGGCAACGCCCGATGCCAGTTGGGTCGCACCCATGCTCCTGCTCGGTTGCGTCGGCCTGCTGCTGCCGGCGCATCAGATCGTTCCCGACAACGGCCTCGTCACCGCCTTTGCCCTCGGCGCGTGGGCATTGACCCGGTCGATCGGACGACCGGTCGCGGGCGGCGTGGCGCTGGGCGGCGCGATCGGCCTCGCGTTCCTGACCCACGGCGTGGGTGGCGCCGCGATGCTCGCGATCACCAGCGCACTCATGCCCACCGTGTCGGCGAGCCATCGGACCCGCCGGTATCTGTTGACCCTGGTCGTCACGCTGCTGGTCGCCCTGCCGCTGGTGGCGGCGTGGCCGCTGGCGCTGCATGCCCGCGATCCGGGGCTGTTCTCCGAATGGCTCTACGGCAACGAACTCGGGCGCCTGATCGGCCTCGGGCGACTCGCCGCGGATCGGGATTCACCGTTCTACTATCTGGGCGTGCTGCCCTGGTTCGCCTTTCCCGCCCTGCCATTCGCCGCGTGGTCGCTGTACGCCGGGCGGAAGGTGCTCTCGACCCCGGCCTATGCCGTCCCGCTCCTGCTGTTCGGGGTGGCGCTGGCGGTCTCGAGCGTGGCGCACGATTCGCGCGAACTCTATGCCCTGCCGATGCTGGTTCCGCTGGCGCTGCTCGCGGTGCCGGGTGTGGCGCAGTTGCGACGCAGCCCGGCGTACCTGTTCTTCTGGTTCTCCATCACGTTCTTCGTCTTCTTCATCGCCGTCGTCTGGTTCTACTGGATGGCGGTCGATCTGGGGTTTCCCGTTCGCGTGGCCCGGCACATGGACGATATGGAACCTGGCTACACGCCGGTGCTGAGCGTGCCCCTGATGCTGATCGCGGCCGGATTCACCATCGCCTGGGTGCTGCTGATGTTCAACGTGCGCCGGTCGCCGCAGCGTCCGTTCGTCGCCTGGGCGTCGGGCGCGACCGCCTTCGTCGGCGTGCTGATGACGTTGATGGTGGCCTGGGCCGACAACGCCAAGTCGTATCGCGGCATGATCGAGTCGCTCTCGGCGTCCCTGCCGGCGGATCGACGCTGCATCGCCAGCCTGTCGCTGGGCGAATCGCAGCGCGCCCTGCTGGACTACTTTGCCGGCGTCACGACGCTGCGCTACGAAGCGTCGGGCTCGGCGTCGACCTGCGATCTCCTGCTCACCCAGGGCAACACCGATGGCAGCGGCGCCATGACCTCGCCCTGGCAATTGCTGTGGCAAGGCAACCGCCCGGGCGACCGGCGCGAGCGCTACCGACTCTACCGCCGCGCGCCGACCACATGACATCCAGCACACCGATGCCCGAATTCAAGCCCCGCAATACCGCGCGCCGATGATCGCCGACGACCAAGTCATGGTGCTGCCGCGCACGGCCCGCAGCTACGCCGACCTGATGGCCGGTTTCCGGTGGAACACGCCGGCGCGATTCAACATCGCCTGGGATGTCTGCGGCCGGCATGCGCAGCAGCGCGAACGCTTCGCTCTCTACTTCGAGGACGAAGACGGCAGCACGGCGGCGTTCACGTTCTGGGATATCCAGCGGCGTGCCAACGCGTTGTCGAATGCGCTGCGCGCACTCGGGGTCGGGCCGGGCGACCGGGTCGGCATCCTGCTGCCGCAGCGGCCCGAAACCGCGATCGCGCACGTGGCCTGCTACCAGATGGGGGCGATCGCCTTACCGTTGTCGCACCTGTTCGGTCCGGACGCGCTCGAGTTCCGCCTCGCCGACGCCGGCGCGGTGGTCGCGATCGTCGACCACGACACCCTGCCGAAGCTGTGGTCGATCCGCGACCGCCTCGGCGGACTGCGCCACGTCATCGGCGTCGCCGGAGCAGCCGAAGCCGGGGTCCATGCGTGGGAACGGCTGCTCGCGCGCGCATCGACGTCGTTCACGCCGGTCGACACCGCCGCCGACGATCCGGCGCTGATCATCTACACCAGCGGCACGACCGGCTCGCCGAAAGGCGCCCTGATCGCGCATCGCAGCCTGATCGGCAATCTGTCCGGGTTCTGCTGCTCGCACGACATGTTTCCCGAGCCGGGGGACATGTTCTGGTCGCCCGCCGACTGGGCCTGGACCGGCGGGCTGTTCGACGCGCTGCTGCCGACATGGCACTTCGGCATGCCGATCCTGGCGTATCGCGGCCGCTTCGAACCCGAGCACGCGTGCTGGCTGATGGCGCGCTATGGGGTGCGCAACGCGTTCCTGTTTCCGACTGCGCTCAAGATGATCATGAAGGAGGTCGGCAGCCCGCGCACCAAGCACGACGTGCAACTGCGCACGCTCATGAGCGGCGGCGAAGCGGTGGGCGACACGGTCATGCAATGGGCCGGCGCAGAACTCGGCGTGAGCATCAACGAGATCTTCGGCCAGACCGAGATCAACTACGTCATCGGCGGCTGCTCGCGCGTGTTCGCCCCGAGATCGGGGTCGATGGGACACCCCTATCCGGGCCACCGGGTCGCGGTCATCGACGATGCCGGCAACGAGTTGCCGGCCGGGGAACTCGGCGAGATCGCCGTGCACCGCGACGGCGATCCGGTGTTCTTTCTCGAGTACTGGAACAATCCCGAGGCGACTCGCGCCAAGTACACCGGATCGTGGGGCCGTACCGGCGATCTCGCGGTCTGTGACGAAGATGGTTTCTTCTGGTATCGCGGCCGCACCGACGACGTCATCAAGAGCGCGGGCTACCGCATCGGCCCCTCGGAAATCGAGAGCTGCCTGCTGCGGCACCCGGCGGTGGCGAACGTCGCGGTGATCGGCATTCCCGACGCGGAGCGTGGACAACTGATCAAGGCGATCGTGGTGCTCGCCGCCGGGCAAGGCGCGTCGGCGGCGCTCGAAGCCGATCTGCGGGCGCACGTGCGCGCGCGGCTCGCGCCCTACCAGTGCCCGAAGCAGTTCGAGTTCGCGGCGTCGCTACCGATGACCACCACGGGAAAGGTGCAGCGCCGCCTGCTGCGGGACCAGCCCGGAGGGCGGCCGGCATGAGCGATTCGCTGCAGCGTTTCCTGTTCGAGAACACGCCGGTGCGCGGTCAGCACGTACATCTCGACGCGACGTGGCGCGCGGTGCTCGAGCGGCACGATTACCCGGCACCACTGCGCGCCGTCATGGGTGAACTGATGGCGGCCGGCGCCCTGCTGTCGTCGACGCTCAAGTTCGAGGGCTCGCTGATCATGCAGATGCAGGGCCAGGGAGTGGTCAAGCTCCTGGTCGTCGAAGTCACGAATGAAGGCACATTGCGAGCCACCGCGAATTGGGACGGCGACCTCGCCGCCGGATCCGCCCGCGAACTGCTCGGCGGCGGCAGGTTCGCGATCACCCTGATGCCAAAGGAGGACGGACAGCCGTACCAGGGCGTGGTCGCGCTCGAGGGCGATACGATTGCCGAGATCCTCGAGCATTACATGCGCACGTCGGAACAGATCGAGACGCGGCTTTGGCTTGCGTGCGACGATCAGCAGGCCGCAGGGATGCTGCTGCAGAAGACGCCGGCAACCGAAGGCGGCGATCCCGACACCTGGAACCGCCTGCTGCACCTGGGCAGCACCCTCTCGCGCGACGAGTTGCTCGAACTGCCCGCCAACGACCTCATCCGCCGCCTGTTCCACCAGGAGGACGTGCGCGTGTTCGAACCGGCGCCGCTGGCTTTCCGGTGCTCGTGCTCGCGCGACCGCGTGACGGCGATGCTGCGCATGCTCGGCAGCGACGAGGCGCATTCGATCATCACCGAGCGCGGCAAGATCGAAGTGACCTGCGAGTTCTGCCGCAAGCGATACACGCTCGATGCCGTCGATGCGGAGCAGGTGTTCGCGGCGGCGGTGCAGACGCTCCCGTCATCGACGCGGCATTGATGGCGGACGGCGGCGAGGCGTGGCATCGGCGCGGCGCCGACACCGGGACGCCGCGGACCATCATGCCGGGACACCGGGCGAGGACTCGTTGAGCGATCCTTCGGACCGACTGCGCATCGACAAGTGGCTGTGGGCCGCGCGGTTCTTCAAGACGCGCTCGCTCGCGACCACGGCGGTGGAAGGGGGCAA
>JAYTTO010000346.1:0-2973 GCA_043744975.1 Betaproteobacteria bacterium
CCGCCGGGCAGCAGCTTGTCGGCGTCGTGGCGCGTGCCAACGCGCCACAGCAGCGAGTCGGGCCGCAGCCGCGCGCCGCCGCAGGCCTGGCACGGGGTGTAGGCACGATACTTCGAGAGCAGCACGCGGATGTGCATCTTGTAGCTCTTGGTCTCGAGCCACGCAAAGAAGCGGCGCACGCCGTACCAGATGCCCGGCCACGATTTGCCCCAGCTCTTCCAGTTCGGCTCGCCTTCGAGCACCCACTCGCGCTGCTCGTCGGTGAGCTCGCACCACGGCACGTCGAGCGGGATGCCGCGTTTCTTGGCGTAGGTGACCAGATCGTCCTGCGATTCGCGGAAGCTGGGCGTCTGCCACGGCTTGACCGCGCCGTCGCCGAGCGAGCGCGATTCGTCCGGGACGATCAGCCCGAAGTCGATGCCGATCACGCGGCCGAAGCCGCGGCAGGTCTCGCACGCGCCCATCGGCGAGTTGAACGAGAACTGGCTCGGCACCGGATCGGCGTACTGGATGTCGCAGTCGGGGCAGTGCAAGCTGGTGGAGAAGCGCCAGGGTTCAACCGGCGGTGACATGGCCTCGCTTTCCGGCGCGGCCGGATCGACGTCCGCCAGCGGATAGACATTGACGCGGCCGTTGCCCACACGCAGCGCGGCTTCGATAGCATCGACCACCCGCACGCGTTCGGCGCCGCCGGCACGGAAGCGGTCCTGGATCATCTCCAGTCCCTTGGGCGAGCGTGCATGGACGCGCGAATAGCCCTGCGCCTCCAGCAGCTTCAGCACCTCCTCTTCCTTGAAGTTATCCGGCACTGGCACCGGGAAGGTGACGATCAGGCGCGGATCGCCCGCGGCCGCGCTGCGGGCGACGATCTGGTCGAACACCGTCTGCGGCGAATCCCGGCGCACCTCCTGGCCGCAGTGGCGGCAGTGCAGATGGCCGGCGCGCGCGAACAGGAGCTTGAGGTGGTCGTTCAGCTCGGTCATGGTCCCGACCGTCGAGCGCGAGGTCCGCACCGGGTTGGTCTGGTCGATGGCGATGGCCGGCGGGATGCCGTCGATGCGGTCGACCTGGGGCTTGTCCATGCGGTCGAGGAACTGCCGCGCGTACGGCGAGAAGGTCTCGACGTAGCGCCGCTGGCCCTCGGCGTAGAGGGTGTCGAACACGAGCGATGACTTGCCCGAGCCGGAGACACCGGTGACCACGACCAGTTGGTTGGTCGGGATCGAGACGGTCAGGTTCTTGAGGTTGTTCTGACGCGCACCGTGGATGACGATGGCGTCCGGCTCGGGCGTGCTCATGGCGGATGGAGGCTGGAAATGCAGCGCGGCGCCGGGGTGGCGCCGCGCGATCGGGACTGGCTGGATTCTACGACTGCCCGGAGTTCCCGTACCACCGTGAACATATTCCAGTTGTAAGTTGTGTCCAGAACCGGTGGTGTTACCGCGGCGCACCCCGCCGCTCCAGCGCACAGGGGCCGGAGAACCAGATCAACCCGGTTCAGTGCTTCCAGTCGTCGCCCGGCATTGTTCGGCGCATGTATTCGTCGAACAGGGGTACCGTGAATGCAGTTTCGCCGTGCTGTGGACTGTAGATCATTCCCTTTGTGATCAACTTGGAGCGGGTAGGGCCGATGCTCGTCACCTTCAAGCCCAGACGGTCGGCAACATCTCCGGATCGTTTTGCTCCCTCCCCAAGATCGGCGAGCGCTCTCATATAGCGCTTTTCGGATGGGGTGCATCGATCGAAGCGGACGCGAAAGAAGCTCTCGTCGAGTGCGGCAATGGCTGCCTCGGTTGCGCGCTCGACGTCCTCGAGCCTGATGGGCGAACTACGCGCGAGATTCCATACTTCGTAGCCCCACTGCTGGAGAAAGTAGGGGTACCCCCTCGTGACGGCTATGATCCTGGCGACAGCGTCGTCGTCGTACTCGACGCCCATCTCCCTTGTCACCTGCGGCAGCGGTCAAGCTCAACGAGAAGAGAACTTTCCGCAGCGGCGGGATGATCAATTCGGGCAGTGCCTTGCCCTCGTGTGCCTCGATGAGCGACGCGTGATAGCCCAGTCGGCTGGCCTGATCCTTGAAGCGGACCAGCAGGACGGTCTTGCCGACGCCTCGCAGGCCGACGATGATCAGGCTCTTGGATGGACGCCGACGCTGGATTCTGGTGAGCGCCACCTCCGCGCGCTCCAGCGCGTCATGCCGCCCGGCGAGTTCGGGCGGGGGTGTGCCGGCACCCGGCACCCGGCACATAAGGGTTGTCTCTGGCGTCCATGGCGTATCCTGATTAGCGACGAAGTTCAGCCACTACGCCTGCAGGTGCCTGCAACAACCACGGGACCGGTCCACAGCAACGCAACCCTGCAATGGACACTCAGGTTTCCCTCATCTCTCCCTCATCCCCAGCCCTTCTCCCGGAGGGAGAAGGGCGCAGTAGACCTCCCGGAGAAGGGCGCAGTAGACATCCCTCTCCCTCCGGGAGAGGGACCGAGGGTGAGGGACGCTGAGCAATGTCGCTAGTCAGGTGGCGTATTGATCGAGTTATGACGAGTTTACTAAGAATCGTGCCTAACTTGGTAAACTCAACCTAAGCGTTCATGTGGACCATGGTGGTTCATCTCGTCTGAGCCGCGATTTCTTCCAGTGCCCGACTGTGATCTGGAGAGCGCCGTATGCCCTGCCGTTGTGACGCCTGCTGCCGATCCACTATTCTTCCTGATCGGCGCCGGAGAGCGCCAACAGGAGAGACGCGATGAGCGCACCCATCTATGCCTTCGAAACCAGCACGCTGGAGGGGCAGCCGCTGCGGCTCGCCGACTACGCCGGCAAGGTGATGCTGCTGGTCAATGTCGCCAGCAAGTGCGGCTACACCCCGCAGTACGACGGGCTTGAGTCGCTCTGGATCGAGTTCGGCGAGCAGGGGTTCGTGGTCATCGGCTACCCCTGCAACCAGTTCGGCCATCAGGAGCCCGGCA
>JAYTTO010000347.1:0-1526 GCA_043744975.1 Betaproteobacteria bacterium
TCGATGGCGGCGCGCGGCGCCGTCGTCACCGGCATCGACATGGCCGCGAAGCCGCTCAAGGTGGCCCGACTGCACCTGCTGGAGTCGGGGCACGACATCGACTATCGCAACGAAACGGTCGAAACGCTCGCCGCCAGCGAGCCCGCCCGCTACGACGTCGTGACCTGCATGGAGATGCTCGAACACGTCCCGGATCCTGCCAGCACCGTCCGGGCTTGCAGCACTGCGGCAAAGCCGGGCGCCACGCTCTTCTTCTCGACGCTAAACCGCAATCCGAAGGCGTACCTGTTGGCGATCATCGGCGCGGAATACGTGCTCAAGCTGCTGCCCCGCGGAACGCACGACTACTCGAAGTTCATCAAGCCGTCGGAACTGGCGGCGTTCTGCCGCGACGCCGGTCTCCAGGTGACCGGCATGATCGGCATGACCTACAACCCACTCACCAAGGTGTACTCGCTCAACAACGACACCTCGGTCAACTACATCCTCCACTGCTGCAAGCCCTGATGCCCGCATCGACCCCATGATCCGCGCAGTCCTCTTCGATCTTGACGGCACCCTGGCCGACACCGCGCCCGACCTCGGCGGCGCCCTCAACCGCTTGCGCACGGCTCGCGGGCTTGCGCCCTTGCCGCTCAAGCAGTTGCGCCCGCATGCATCGAGCGGTGCCCGCGGCCTCATCGGCGAAGGCTTCGGCCTGGCACCGGGAGATGACGGTTACGAGGAACTACGGCTCGGTTTCGTCGATTTCTACGAACGCGATATCGCCACCGACTCCCGACTCTTCGATGGCGTTGCCGAACTGCTCGATGAACTCGAGGCACGCAACCTGGCATGGGGCATCGTCACTAACAAGATCGAGCGCTTCACGCTGCCGCTGGTCGGGCTCCTGGGACTGTCGCCTCGGGCCGGTTGCGTGGTCGGGGGCGACACGACCCCGCATGCAAAGCCCCATCCGGCGCCGCTTCTGGAAGCCTCGCGGCGTATCGGCATTGCACCTGAGCATTGCATCTACGTGGGCGACGACGAGCGCGACATCGAAGCCGCGCGCGCGGCCGGGATGGGTGCCATCATTGCCGGATACGGCTACCTCGGCTCGGTGCGGCCACCGTCGGCCTGGGGCGCGGATGGCACGGCCGACCATCCCCTCGACACCTTGAAATTTGTCGCCCGCGCACCATCTGTGGCATAGTCCCGGTAGCATGTGTCGATCGGATCGACACCGTGAACGGCAGCATCGATCACGGGGGCGTACTTGGCTTCGACGTGGGTTACAAAGCAGTGCAGGGCGTGCCGAGGGCCAGTCACCTCGTAAATCCAACTGGAACAACGATAGTCGCCAACGACGACCGTTACGCTCTCGCGGCCTAATACCCGCGGGACTCTGCTCCGGTTCTGCCTCGGGCCGGCTAGCGCAAGCTAGAGCAGAGTCATTTCGAGGCATCGCGCTGCATCGGGTCACTTGGTGCAGTGTCAAATTTAAGGTGACTCGCTGCGTGTCAGCTTGCCGGTCGGCGGGCCCGTGG
>JAYTTO010000348.1:0-5930 GCA_043744975.1 Betaproteobacteria bacterium
CGTTGCCTGCATCGACCAGGGGGCGCAGCGTCGCGAGCACCTTCTCCAGGGCATCGGGCGTATGCGCGTAGTCGACCACCACCAACGGTTTTCCGGGCAACCGGATCATCTCCAGACGCCCGGCAACCGGTTCGACGCTCGCGAGCGCGCGCACGGCGTCAGCGAGATCGACCCCGGCGGTCAGCACCACGCCCAGCGTGCCGAGCAGGTTGCTGACGTTGAATCCGCCAACCAGCCGGCTCTCAAGCCGTGCGCGGCCCCATGGGGTGCGCAGCTCGAACGTCATGCCGTCGCTCGAGAGTTCGACGGCGTGCGCGGCAATATCGCCCTGTCCGATGCCGTAGCCGATGACGCGCGTCTGCGCGCGATCGATGCCCAATGCAAGATCGCGCCCGAAGGCATCGTCGAGGTTAATCACGGCATTCATCAGGTCGGGCCAGTGGAACAGCCGCGCCTTGGCCGCGCCGTAGCGCTGCATGTCACCGTGGTAGTCGAGGTGGTCGCGCGTCAGGTTGGTGAACAGCGCGGTGTCGAACTGCGTGCCGCGGGCGCGTCCCTGGTCGAGCGCATGCGATGACACCTCCAGCGCGACGGCCTGCGCACCACGGGCGCGACAGCGGCGCAATTGCGCCTGCAGCGCAACCGCGTCCGGCGTGGTATGCGTGGCGGGCTCAAGGGCGCCGGGAAAACCGTTGCCGAGGGTGCCGATGACGGCGGCCGGCCGCCCGCAGCGGCCCAGCACCTGCGCGATCCAGTGGCTGCAGGACGTCTTGCCATTGGTCCCGGTGACCCCTGCCATCCACATCTCGGCCGACGGGTGACCGTAGACGTGCGCGGCGATGGCTCCGGCCTGCGCACGCAGGTCCGGGATCGCGAGGTTCGGCAGGCGCCAGTCCGCACGCCAGGCAAAGCCGCTTGCTTCCCATAGCACCGCCCGCGCACCGCGCTCGATGGCCTCGCCGATGTGCCACCGTCCGTCGCCGCGTTCGCCGGGATAGGCCACGAATACGTCGCCGGGCCGCACCCGGCGGCTGTCGGTTTCGAGCGAACGGACCGGCACCCCCAGCGTATCGAGACGGGCAGGATCGAACAGTCCCGGACGCGGAGTGCTCACACGTCCTCCCGCGGCACCACGCCGTCGTCGTTGCCGCGGTTCCTGCGCCCGGGCGGCAGGTCGGGCTTGACCGACAGGATCCGCAAGGCGCCGCCCATTACCGTCGAGAACACCGGGGCAGCAACCTCTCCGCCGTAGTACTGGCCCGCGCCCGGCTCGTCGATCATCACCGCGACCAGCAGGCGCGGATTGCTCGCCGGCGCGAAACCGACGAAGGAGGCGATGTACCGATCGTTCGAGTACCGACCATTGATCACTTTGTGCGCGGTGCCGGTCTTCCCGGCGGTGGTGTAGCCATCGACCGCCGCCTTTTCCGCGGTGCCGCCGGGTTCCGTGACCAGTTGGAGCATGCCGCGCAGCATGTCGGCCGTCTGCGCCGAGATCACCGTCGCACCGGGCGGCGGACCTTCGCGCCGCAGCATCGTCAGCGGCATGAGCTGGCCGCCGTTGCAGAAGATCGTGTAAGCGCGCGACAGCTGCATCAGGCTGACCGAGATGCCGAGGCCGAAACTCATGGTGGCCTGCTCGATCGGATGCCAGGAGTGATAGTCGCGCAGGCGACCGCCCGCTTCGCCGGGAAAGCCGGAATGCGGATCGGAGCCGAAGCCCGCGGCGGACAGGACAGTCCATAGCCGTTGCGGCGGCATCGCCAACGCCATGCGCGCGGTGCCGACGTTCGACGACTTCTGGATTACCTGCGATACGGTCAGGTTGCCGTGGGCATGCGAATCGTGGATGGTCTTGGTGCCGATCGTCAGCATGCCGCCGGCCGTCGGGATGATCGTGTCGGGCGTGACCATGCCGCTCTCCAGGGCTGCGGCCACGGTGAACGGCTTCATGGTCGACCCGGGTTCGAACAGGTCGACGATGGCGCGATTGCGGCCGCGCACGGCGTTGTAGGTCGCGCGGTTGTTGGGGTTGTAGGTGGGCCAGTTTGCCAGCGCCAGCACCTCGCCGGTCTTCACATCCAGCACCACGACGCCGCCGGCCTTGGCCTGCTGCAATTCGATCGCGCTCTTGAGTTCGCGGTAGGCGAGATACTGGAGACGGAGATCGACCGACAGCGCCAGGTCGCGGCCCTGCTGCGGCGCGCGGATGCCGGCGATGTCCTCGACCACGTGCCCGAGGCGGTCCCGGATCACGCGGCGGCTGCCTGGGCGCCCGGCCAGTTGGTCCTGCAGGGCGAGTTCCAGGCCCTCCTGACCCTTGTCGTCGACGTCGGTGAAACCGACGACATGGGCCAGCGTATCGCCGGCCGGGTAGTAGCGTCGGTACTCGCGCCGCAGGAACACGCCCGGCAGATCCAGTCGCACCACGCGCGCGGC
Organism: Betaproteobacteria bacterium; assembly: GCA_043744975.1. Classification (GTDB taxonomy): domain Bacteria; phylum Pseudomonadota; class Gammaproteobacteria; order Burkholderiales. Next base: position 2,440 of record JAYTTO010000348.1, read on the forward strand.
GCGATCCGGCGCCAGTTGCCGCTTCAGGTAGGTGAAATCGCGCGATCGATCGGCGAGGCGCTTCGCCAGTTCGAGCGGCTCGATCTCCAGGATCGAGGCGAGCTGGCGCTGTTGCTCGCCGGTCAGCTGCGCATCCGCCGGCACGGCCCAGACCGATTCGACCGGTGTCGAGATCGCAAGCGGCTCGCCGTTGCGGTCGGTGATCATGCCGCGATGCGCGCTGATCTCGAGCGTCCGCGCGTACCGCGACTCGCCTTTCGCCTGCAGGAAATCGTGATGCAGTCCCTGCAGATAGAAGGCGCGCACCAGCAGGGTCAGGAAAGCGAGGACCAGCAGCAGCAGCACGAAGCGCGCGCGCCACTGCGGCAGGCGCAGCGACAGCTGAGGATGCGCGGCGGGATTCATGGCGTCGGCGCTCCCGGCGTCATGCCGGTCCGGATCACGCGGGTGCGGGCACCGACCGGCAGCCGCATCTGCAGGCGCTGCGTCGCGATCTTCTCGACGCGCGTGTGCTGGGCCCAGGTGCTCTGTTCGAGCTGCAACTGATCCCATTCGACGTCGAGCTGCCGGGCCGTCTTCTGCTCCTCCTCGATCTGGCCGAACAGCTTGCGGGCTTCATGCTGCGAGGTGACGGCGGCGAGCGCACACACGACGGCGATGGCGACCAGCGCGAGATTGAGGCGGATCACAGTTGCTCCACGGCGCGCAGGATGGCGCTACGCGCCCGCGGATTGGCGGCGATCTCGCCGGCGCTCGCCCGTACCGGCTTGCCCGCCAGGCGCATGCGAGGTGGGGGAATCTCGGCCGCGCGGACCGGCAGGCGCTGCGGCAGTGGCGGCGATGAGGCCGCCGCGCGCATCGCGCGCTTCACGATGCGGTCCTCGAGAGAATGAAAGCTGATCACCACGAGCCGCCCTCCCGACACCAGCCGCGCCATGCACGCGGGCAGCGCTAACGCCAGTTCCTCAAGCTCCTGATTGACGTGAATCCGTAGAGCCTGAAAGGTGCGCGTCGCCGGATCCTGGCCTGGCTCACGCGTGCGGACGGCCGTTGCCACGACAGCGGCAAGTTGCCCGGTCGTTGCGAGCGGCTGTCGGGCCCGAGCCGCAACAAGCGCTCTTGCAATCTGTTTAGCAAACCGTTCTTCGCCATAGGTGCGAATCACCTCCCCGATGTCTGCTTCCGGCGCACGCGCGAGCCAGTCGGCAGCGCTCTCGCCGCGGGTCGGATCCATGCGCATGTCGAGCGGACCGTCGCGCCGGAAACTGAATCCGCGACGGGCATCGTCGAGCTGCGGCGAGGACACCCCCAGGTCGAGCAGAATCCCGTCGACCCCGGCAATGCCCGCGCGGTCGAGTACCGGCGCGATGTCACTGAAGCGCTCATGCGCCCACCCCAGGCGGGCATCGCCCAGCGCCCGCGCGACGGCGATCGCCTCCGGATCGCGATCGATCACGAACAGGCGTCCCGCCGGACCCAGTTGCCCGAGGATGCGGCGCGAGTGCCCGCCCCGCCCGAACGTGCCGTCGACGTAGGTGCCCTCCGGCCGTATGTGGAGTGCCGCCACCGCCTCGGCCGCCAGCACCGTGGTGTGGGTTGCGGCGCGGTCTGCGCCGGGTTCGGGGCTCACAGCGCAAAGTTCTCCATCCCCGGCGGCAGTGAATCGATCTGCTCTGGCATTCGAGCGAGCTCGGCCTCCCAGCGCGCCGTGCTCCACAGCTCGAAGTGACTGCCCTGGCCGAGCAGCATGACATCGCGATCGATGCCGGCGTGCTTGCGCAACTCCGGGGACACCAGCACCCGGCCGCTGGCGTCGAGCACCAGATCTTCGGCGAAACCGACGAGCAGGCGCTTCCACAGACTGGTCTGCGGATCGAAGCTGGAAAAACCCATGATCCGGGCGCGGATCGGCTCCCAGGCTGGAGCCGGATACAGCAGGAGGCAGCGATGCGGATGCGCTGTGAGCACCAGCTTACTTTGAGACTCAGCCTGCAGGCTCTCGCGATGGCGCGTTGGCACCGCCAAACGGCCTTTCGCGTCGAGACTGAGCTGTGCTGCGCCTTGAAACACCCGGGATTCCTCTTTGTTGGCCTGGATTTTCCATAAAATCCCACTTTAACCAACATTTTCCCACTCTATTGCAGAGTCATCACAAGGTCAAGGTTTCCCTGAGAGCTTTTCCCTAACGGTACAAACACTTACCGAATCGAGTTGAGGCGGATTATTAAAAAACTTTAACGTTTTTTATTAGAGACTTGAGATAAATATCTCATGTGATACATGAGATTTATGGGGACGTCTTGAGCCTGGCCGCGGTTTGGAGATTTCACGGATCGGGCCGAACCGGGCGCCCACCGGGCCACCCCAAGGGTGCCGCCCCCATTGGGGATGCCGACCGCAGGGAGGCAGGGCGGCGTACTCACCAAGAATGTGTCACAGCGCTCCGCCTCCGGCGGCCGGAAACGGTGCTTGTGGTGGCTGAAAAGATGCGAAGCCGGCCTGTAAGCCGGGTTCTGTCGGAGCTCGCGCTCCGCGACAGCCATTCCTCTGGGACTGCGGTTACCCACAGCCTCAAGCAACCTACCCGGGAGCAGCGCGGGCCACGCTATCGCTCCCCTATTTGGTCTTGCACCGGATGGGGTTTGCCATGCCGTCCGTGTTGCCACGTCCGCGGTGGGCTCTTACCCGTGCCCCGAGAATCCGGAACACCCCCGTGCTCACGCACGGGCCACCGTTTCACCCTTGCCTGATCCCTCGCGGGCCATCGGCGGTCTGTTCTCTGTTGCACTTTCCGTCGCCTCACGGCGCCCGGCCGTTAGCCGGCATCCTGCCCTGCGGTGCCCGGACTTTCCTCCCCGCACGCAAGGTGCGCAGCGACTGTCCGGCCGACTTCGCCCGATCGATTATCCGCGCACGGCCGTCGATACGCGAATGCTGCGCGACGATGCCCCGAAACGGGGCGCCAGGAGGGTGCAGGCTATACTCGGCGCTACGACTTCTGCATCCCGCCTGTTCCCTGCGCCCATGCTTGCCACCGCCGCCCATCCCGCCCCCGAATCCTTCCGCCGCGACGCGAAGGTGATCGGCATCGTCGGCTTCGCCCATGGCACGTCGCATTTCTTCCACCTCATCATCGCGCCGCTGTTTCCCTGGCTGAAGGTCGCGTTCGCGCTGAGCTACGCCGAACTCGGATTGCTGGTGTCGGTGTTCTTCGTCGTCTCGGGCATCGGTCAGGCACTCGCCGGGTTCGTCGTCGACCGGCGCGGCGCCTATCCGGTGCTGCTCGGTGGCGTCGGCCTGCTGGCGGTGTCGGCGCTGGTGCTCGCCAGCGCCACCAACTACCTGATGCTCGCTTGCGGCGCTGCGATCGCCGGACTGGGCAACAGTGTTTTCCATCCGTCGGATTTCACCTTGCTGAACCGGCGCGTCAGCGCGCCGCGCCTGGCGCACGCCTTCAGCGCACACGGCATCGCCGGCACGCTCGGCTGGGC
>JAYTTO010000349.1:0-4617 GCA_043744975.1 Betaproteobacteria bacterium
CAAAGGCGGCCGCCCAGATCGTCGGCAGCACACCGGCCGAGTTCGGTGCGTTCATCCGTGCCGAACAGATCAAGTGGGCAGCGCTGGTGAAGAGCAACAACATCAAGGCGGAGTAGCCGGGCTCGATACGATCGCGCGGCATCGACGAGTCGACTTGATCCCGAGGTCGGGCCGGCATTCCCGGAGGTGCTGGGTTAAGGTAGCGGCGATGACGTTCATCGACGCCCTCGGCCTGGCCGCCGGCACCCTCACCACGATCTCCTTCGTCCCGCAGGTGCTCAAGATCTGGGTATCAAAGTCGGCCGAGGACGTGTCGTATCTGATGTTCGGCGTCTTCAGCGTCGGCGTGACGCTCTGGCTCGCCTATGGCGTCGCACTCGGCGCGTGGCCGATCGTGGCGGCAAACGTCGTGACGCTGGCGCTCTCGATCCTGGTGTTGGTACTGAAGTACCGCTACCGGCGCGGCCCCGGTGACGAAGGCGACGGGTAGCGAACGAGCACGTTCCAGTGCCTCCGGGTGATCGCTAGCGAATCCGGCGCTCGGTCTGCGGATCGAAGAACACGATCTTCGACAGGTCGAACACCAGATCCATCGGCGAGCCGGCCCTCGGATCCGATCCGGGATGCACGCGGCACGTCACGGGCGCGCCGTTCAGGCGGACGATGATCAGCGTGTCGGGACCGGTCGGCTGCACCACTTCGATCATCGCGCTCTGCCGCAGCGAGTGCCGGTTCTGCCCCGCCCACGGATCGCGGTCGGTGATCTGCTCGGGCCGGATGCCCAGGATCACTTCCTGCCCGGCGCGCTGCTTCAGATCGGCGATCTCGTCGGGGGCCGGCACGAAGAACTCATGGGTCCCGTCGCTCAATCGCACACCGCATTGCCCGTCGCGCAGCCCGACCTGACAGCGCACGAAGTTCATCGACGGCGAGCCGATGAAGCCGGCCACGAACAGGTCGGCCGGATCGTCGTAGACCTCCTGCGGCCGGCCGACCTGGCGCACTTCGCCATCCTTCATCACGACAATGCGGTCGCCGAGCGTCATCGCCTCGATCTGGTCGTGCGTGACGTAGACGATGGTGGTCTTCACGCGCTCGTGCAGCAGCTTGATCTCGGTGCGCATGTCGACGCGCAGCTTGGCGTCGAGATTCGACAGCGGCTCGTCGAACAGGAACAGCGCCGGATCGCGCGCCAGCGCCCGGCCCATGGCGACGCGCTGGCGCTGTCCGCCGGAGAGCTGCGACGGCTTGCGGTCGAGCAGATGTTCCATCTGCAGCGTCTTGGCGACGCGGGCGACCGCGTCCTGCATCTGCGCCGCGCTGGCCTTGCGGATGCGCAGTCCGAACAGGATGTTGTCACGCACGTTCATGGTCGGATACAACGCGTACGACTGGAACACCATCGCGATGTCGCGATCCTTCGGCGGCAGGTCGTTGACGATGCGCCCGCCGATCGACATCTCGCCCGAACTGATGGTGTCGAGCCCCGCGATCATGTTGAGCAAGGTCGACTTGCCACAGCCCGAAGGGCCGACCAGGATGACGAACTCGCCGTCCTGCACCTCAAGACTGATGCTCTTCAGCACCACGTTGTCGCCGAAGCGCTTCACCACGTTGCGGATCGAGAGTGCGCCCAAGCCCTACCCCTTCACGGAACCCGCGGTCAACCCGCGGACGAAATACTTGCCGGCCACCACGTAGACGAACAGCGTCGGCAGCGCGGCGATCACCGCCGCCGCCATGTCGACGTTGTATTCCTTCACGCCGGTGGAGGTGTTCACCAGGTTGTTGAGCGCCACCGTGATCGGCTGCCGCTCGCCGGACGAGAACACCACGCCGAACAGGAAGTCGTTCCAGATCTGGGTGAATTCCCAGATGACGCTGACCACGATGATCGGCGGCGACAGCGGCAGCACGATGCGCCAGAAGATGGTGAAGAAGCCGGCGCCGTCGATGCGCGCGGCCTTGATCATCTCCTCCGGCACGCTGATGTAGAAGTTGCGGAAGAACAGCGTGGTGAACGCGAGCCCGTAGACCACGTGCACGAAGATCAGCCCGGTCGTGGTGTTGGCGAGCCCGAGCCAGCCGAGCGTCTGTGCCATCGGCAGCAGCACCACCTGGAACGGGATGAAGCAGCCCACCAGCAGCAGCGTGAACAGGATGTCCGACCCGCGGAAGCGCCACAGCGACAGCACGTAGCCGTTGAAGGCGCCGACCAGCGTGGCGATGACCACGGCGGGCAACACAAAGCTCATCGAGTTCCAGAAATTGCGGCTGAGGCCGCGGCAGTCCGAGGCGGTGCAGTCGGTGCCCCACGCCTTGGCCCAGGCTTCGAAGCCGATGTGGGTCGGCAACGCCAGCAGGTTGCCGGTGCGGATCTCCTCCAGCGACTTGACCGACGTCGACAGCATCACGAACAGCGGCAGCAGGTAGTAGACGGCCACCAGCGCCAGCAGACCGTAGACGACGACCCGGCCGAACCTGCCGGCACCGGCGCTGGTGCCGCGCGCGGGATCAGCCACGGCGGTTGCTCCGCACTTCGGAATACATCATCGGCACGATCACGGCGACGACGGTGGCGAGCATCATCATCGCCGACGCCGCGCCCAACCCGATCTGGTTGCGCGTGAAGCCGATGGCGTACATGAACGTTGCCGGCAGATCGGATGAAAACCCGGGGCCGCCGCCGGTCAGGGCCATCACCAGATCGAAGCTCTTGATCGCGAGGTGCGCCAGGATCATCACTGAACTGAAGAACACCGGTCGCAGGCTCGGGATCACGATGCTCCAGTAGATGCGCGGCAGGCTGGCACCATCGACCTGCGCCGCCTTGATGATCGAATCGTCGATGCCGCGCAGACCGGCGAGGAACAGCGCCATGACAAAACCGGAAGATTGCCAGGCACCGGCGATCACCACGGTGTAGATGGCCCGGTCCGGGTTGACCAGCCAGTCGAACGTGAAACCGGGAAAGCCCCACCCCTGCACCACGTGCTCGATGCCGAGGCCGGGATTGAGGATCCATTTCCAGGCGGTGCCGGTGACGATGAACGACAACGCCATCGGGTAGAGATAGATGGAGCGGAGGAAACCCTCGGCGCGGATCTTCTGGTCGAGCAAGATGGCGAGCAGCAGGCCGATGGCCAGGCAAACCAGCACGAACAGGCCGCCGAACACGCACAGGTTCTCGAGCGCGACCCACCAGCGCTCGTTGCCGAACAGGGTGACGTATTGGGCGAGGCCGACGAACTCGTAGTTGGGGAGCAGCCGCGACTTCGTGAACGACAGCACCGCCGTCCACACGATGAAGCCGTAGACGAAGATCAGGCAGCAGACCAGCGTCGGCCCCAGGACGATCTTCGGCAATGCCGCCTGGATCGCATCGCGCACGGAACGGCGCGGACGCGACGGCAGAGTTTCGGCGGCGGAACTCACGGTGGTTGCGGCAGCGACAGGCGGCGACCCGGGAGGGCCGCCGCCATCGTCATCGGACGCGGATCAGCCCTTCGCCTTGACGGCCGCGGCCATCTTGGCGGCGGCATCCTTCGACGACATCGACGAGTTCATGAACTGCGTGACCACGTCGAACATCGCGCCCTGCACAGCGGAGGGCATCGCCATGCCATGGGCCCAGCTCGGCACCAGCTTGCCGGACTTGCTGGCCGCTGCGAACTCGGCGCTCGAATCCTTGGCGCACTGGTCGAACTTGGACATGTCCATGCCGGCGCGCACCGGGATCGAGCCCTTGTTCAGGTTGAACACTTCCTGGAACTGCGGCTCCATGATCGCCGTGGCCAGGGCGGCCTGGGCCTTCTTGGAATCCGGATCCTTCAGCTCGAACATGATGAAGCTGTCGATGTTGAAGGTGAATGCGCCCTTGGTGCCCGGCGCCGGCGCGCAGATGTAGTCCTTGCCCGGCACCTTCCCGGCGGCCGAGAACTCGCCCTTGGCCCAGTCGCCCATGAACTGCATGGCGGCCTTGCCGTTCATCACCATGGCGGTGGCGAGGTTCCAGTCGCGGTTGGCGGCGTCCTTGTCGATCGCCTTCTGCACCGTGCGCAGCGTGGTGAACGCCTTCTCCATGGTCGGGCTCGCGAGCGCCTTCTCGTCGAGCTTCACGAACGCCTTGTCGTACCACTCGGCACCGCCGACGCCGAGCGCGACCGACTCGAACACCGTGGAGTCCTGCCAGGGCTGGCCGCCGTGGGCGACCGCGATGAAGCCAGCCTTCTGGATCTTGTCGGCGGCAACGGCGAACTCCTCCCAGGTGGTCGGGATCTTCGCGCCCGCTTTCTTGAACACCTCGGGGTTGGCCCACATCCAGTTGACGCGGTGCACGTTCACCGGCACGGCGACATAGTGGCCCTGGTACTTCATGACCTTGCTCACCACCGGCGGCAGCAGCGCATCCCACTTGCCGTCCTTGGACACTTGGTCGAGCTGCGTGAGCACGCCTTCGGCACCCCACTCCTGGATCGACGGGCCCTTGACCTGCGCCGCCGTGGGCGGGTTGCCGGAGACCACGCGCGACTTGAGGACGGTCATGGCGTTCTCACCGCCGCCGCCGGCTACGGCAAAGTCTTTCCACTTGAAGCCTTTCGACTCCAGGATCTTCTT
>JAYTTO010000350.1:0-10796 GCA_043744975.1 Betaproteobacteria bacterium
GATCCCGCCGACGTCACATGACCTGATAGGTCCAGCGGCCCGTCACACAAAGAGCGGAACAACTACACTTCCTTCGTTCTACGTCAACCGAGGAACCCAGCGACTCGGCATTAACCTCGTACCCGCCGCTCACTTGAGTTATAAACGTCACGGCGGCGAAGGGATGCTGTCAACGCTACCCCGCCAACAATTAACATAAGCCAGGAACTGGGCTCTGGAACGGACGTACCAAATCCCTGAATCCGTGACCTCAGCCTGCCGGGGTCGCTCGGTAGGTTGTCGCCCACGCCGCGATCACCTCGTCGGTGACCCGCAGCGTCAGGCTGCCGCGGCGGCGCAGTCCGCCTTCGTACCCGGCCCAGGTCGTCACCGTGTGCAGCATCTTCGGGATGTGGTGTCGTCCGCTAGCGTTTTTCTTGTGGGGCATGCGGGCTGGGCTGGAGGGACAATCTGGGGGAGACCATCCTACTTGCCCGCCGCCGGCAGCCGTGCACCAACGCCGATTGGGACGGTACCGCTCAGGGAGTCTCGAACCCCGCGGAACGCACCGCCTGTTCCAGTCGACTGACGTCGATCAGCGACGCGTCGAACCGTACCGAGGCGCGTTCCCCGACAAGCGAGACGTTGACGTCCGTCACGCCGCCCAGCGCCTTCAGGACCCGGGTGACGCTCGCCACGCACCCGTTGCAGGTCATTCCGCGGATCTTCAGGTCGGCCGTTTGCATGTGCGCTGTCTCCGAATCGAAAAATGGGTGGTCGAGCGGCGCCATGAGATAGCCACTCCAAGACCAGATCGAGATCATCTTCTACCATTGCAAGCCATGAACGCCCTGCCACGATACCGATCGCGATTCGTCCTTGCCATTGCCGGTCTCGTGTCGGCGGCCTGCTTGCTCGCTGTCCTGCCGGGGGCCGGGGCCGACGAGCGTCGCGCCGCCGGGCCCGAGGTCGTGCCGAAGCACCTGCATTGGCATTCGAAGCCGGACGCCGCCGCTGCGCTCCGGCTCCTCCGCGAAGGCGGCAACGTCGTGTTCATGCGGCACGGCAAGACCGACATGCTGGCCACCGACGTCGCAGGCGCGGGTCATGACGACTGCCGCGATCAGCGCAACCTCTCGCCGATGGGACGCGACGCGAGCCGCGAACTGGGCGATGCGTGGCGGCTGCTCGCGCTGGAGGCGAGCGAAGTCTGGAGCAGCCCGATGTGCCGGTGCATCGATACCGCGATGCTCGCGTTCGGTCGCGCGATGGCGGCACCGGACCTGGCGCCCGATCCGTCGGCCCCGGACGGCATGATGGCGGCCGGCCAGGCATTGCTGCGTCTCGCGGCACCGCCGGTCGCAGCGGGGACCAACCGCATTGTCGTCGCGCACATCTTCAACGCCAGGGGCGCGCTCGGCGTCATCCCGGAGGAGGGCGAAGCCCTGATCCTGCGGCCGGGGCCTGGCGGGCGCCCGGTCGTGGCGGGCCGCCTGACCGCCACCCAGTGGGGCGACCTGGTGCGCGATGTGATCGTGTACGGCCTCGATCCTGCCGAGTATCCCGAGCAAGGCGGCGCTAACGGCATAGGCCACCGGATGCATCCTGCTCCGGCGGGCGAGCTGTCCCGGTGAGTCCGCCGCGGCGGTTGCGCCAGCCGATCTGCGGCGGATCGGGCAGATGCATCGATGAACCGCGGCCTCAGGCGCCGTCGCGCTGCTTGAAGGCCCCCCAGTGGCTGCACGCTGTCGAGCGCGAGCCGGGGCCGATTCGGCTCGGCTTCGCGCAGCGGCGCGACCTCGCGCATCGTCTCCGCCGAGCGGCGTGTCAGCGCCTGGTAGGTGCGGGTGCCTTCGATCTTCCACGCCAGTTCCTGCTCGGTGACCGGACGGATGACCCGCGCCGGCACGTCGGCGGCCAGCATGCGTGGCGGGATCTCGAGACCGGCCTTGACGAAGGCGCAGGCGGCGATGATCGCGGACTCGCCGACGATCGCGTTGTCCATCACCACGGCGTTCATCCCGACCAGGGCGTTGCGGCCGATACGGCAGCCGTGCAGCACGGCACCGTGGCCGATGTGTCCGTCGACCTCGACCACCGTGTCGGTGCCCGGGAAACCGTGCATCACGCAGGTGTCCTGCAGGTTCGAACCATCCTCCAGCACGAGCCGGCCGAAGTCGCCGCGCAGGCTCGCCGCCGGACCCACATAGCAGCGGGCGCCGATCAGGACGTCGCCGATCAGGATGGCGGGCGGTCGGGTGCACATAGGCGCTCGGATGAACCACCGGCGTGATGCCGTCGATGCTGTAGCAGGGAATGAAGCGATCCTTGGGGCCGAAACGGTAGCGTAGCCCACGGGCGACCGGTTGTGGCGACCGGTACACTCGCGCCCATTCCATCGAACCGATGACCTGCCCGTGACCCTCAACGAGATCCTCGAACTCGAGTTCTGCAACGTCGCCGACCTGATCCGCCACCATGCCGCGATGCGGCCCGCCCATCCCGCGTTGATCATCGCCGACGAGCGTGTCGATTTTGCGACGCTGAATGCACGGGTGGATCGTGTCTCCCGGGCACTGGCCGGTGCCGCCATCGGTCCGGATGGCGTGATCGCCATCTGTGGCGCGATGGGTGTCGACTACCTGGTGCTGTTCCTGGGCGCGCTGCGCGCCGGCGTGCCAGTCGCGCCGCTCGCGCCCGGATCGACCCCCGCGAGCCTTGTGTCGATGGCCAATGATGCCGGGGCGCGGTTCTGCTTTGTCGACGCGGCCGTCGCCGCCGAACTCCAACCCCTGCGCGAGTCGATCCAGGCGCGGTGCATCGGGTTCGGCGATGCGTCGATCGAGCCAGGCATCGAGGCCTGGCTCGAGGCGTCGCCGGCAGCGGAACCGCCGGCCGCGGTCGATCCGCAGCAGCCGTTCAACCTGATCTATTCGTCCGGCACGACCGGCACGCCGAAGGGCATCGTCCAGTCCCACCGCATGCGCTGGGTGCAGATGCAGCGCGCCGGCACCTACGGCTATGCGCCCGACTGCATCACGATGGTGGCGACGCCGCTCTACTCGAACACCACGCTGGTGAGCGTGCTGCCGACGCTCACGATGGGCGGCACCTGCGTGCTGATGCCGCGGTTCGAGGCGCGCGCGTTTCTCGAGCTCGCGCAACGCCACCACGCCACGCACGCGATGCTGGTGCCGGTGCAGTATCAGCGGATCATGGCGCTGCCCGATTTCGAGCGCTTCGACCTCTCGGCGTTCCGGTTCAAGTTCTGTACCAGCGCGCCGTTCGCGGCGGCGCTCAAGGCCGACATCCTGCGGCGCTGGCCCGGCGGGCTGATCGAGTACTACGGCATGACCGAGGGCGGCGGCACCTGCATCCTCGAAGCGCATCTGCACCCGGAGCGTCTGGCCACCGTCGGTTGTCCGGCCCCGGGCCACGACATGCGTGTGATCGACGAGGACGGCCGCGAGCTGCCGGCCGGGAGTACCGGCGAGATCGTCGGTCATTCGGCCGGGATGATGAACGGCTATCACAACCAGCCCGGCAAGACCGCCGCGGCGGAATGGTTCGACGCCGAAGGCCGGCGCTTCATCCGGACCGGCGACATCGGCCGGTTCGATGCGGCCGGGTTCCTCACGCTGATGGACCGCCGCAAAGACATGATCATCTCCGGCGGCTTCAACGTGTATCCGAGCGACCTGGAGGCCGTGCTGCGGCAGCATCCCGACGTGATGGAGGCAGCGGTGGTGGGCGTGCCTTCCGAGCAGTGGGGCGAGACGCCGGTGGCGTTCGTCGTGCCCCATGGCGGTCGGTTGCCTGACCCCGAATCGCTGCGCGCATGGGCCAATGGGCGTCTCGGCAAGACCCAGCGCATCGCCGCGGTCCGCATGGTCGAATCGCTGCCGCGCAGCGGCATCGGCAAGGTGCTGAAGCGGGAACTGCGGGACGGTTACCGGACGGCAATCTAGGCCTGGAACCGCGCCGCACTTGCAACGCCGGGCCGATCGCGACTACAGTTCGTTGACCGGGCGGTCAACGAATAAAGGATTCAGACCATGGCGGCCAGCGAGATGTACGAGAACATCCGGTACCAGGCCGCGAGCGGCGTCGCGACCGTGACCCTGAACCGCCCCGAGCGCCTGAACAGCTTCACCGTCGCGATGCACGAGGAACTGCGCGACGCCCTGTCGCGCGTCGCCGCCGACGACGGTGTGCGGGCACTGGTCCTTACCGCCGGCGGCCGCGGCTTCTGCGCGGGCCAGGACCTCAACGACCGCGTGGTCAAGCCCGGTGGCCCGCGCCCCGATCTCGGCGATTCGATCGAACGCTACTACAAGCCCCTGGTGCTGGCCTTGCGCGGGCTCGAGAAGCCGGTGATCGCCGCCGTGAACGGTGTCGCGGCCGGTGCCGGCGCCAACATCGCGCTCGCCTGCGACATCGTGCTGGCGGCCCGGTCGGCATCCTTCATCCAGTCGTTCAGCAAGCTCGGGCTCATTCCCGATTCCGGCGGCACCTACTGGCTGCCCAAGCTCGTCGGTCCGGCGCGCGCGCTCGGGCTGGCGTGGTTCGGCGAGCGCCTCTCCGCGGCGGAGGCCGAGCACTGGGGGCTGATCTGGAAGTGCGTCGACGACGAAGAACTGATGCCGGTCGCGATGGAACTCGCTGGGCGGCTTGCCGGCGGCTCCACCCGCGGCTTTATCCGGACCCGGCAGGCGATGCGGATGGCGGAGTACAACACGATCGAGCAGCAGCTCGATCTCGAGCGCGACTTCCAGCGCGAACTGGGCGCGGGCGACGACTATCTCGAAGGCGTTGCTGCCTTCCTCGAGAAGCGCGCCCCGCGTTTCGGCGGCGGAGATTGAACCTGCGACCCAACGACTGCCGCGCCGGCGGCGCGGCGCGATGACCACCATAACCCCGCAACAGGTTGCCGAGCATGTCGGCACCGCCATGATGGCGAACGACTCCGCGTCGCGCGGCCTCGGCATCGTGCTGCGTTCGATCGGGCCGGGCCGCTCGGCGCTGGCGATGACCGTGCGCGCCGACATGTTGAACGGCTTCGGCATCTGTCACGGGGGCTTCATCACGACGCTGGCGGATTCGGCGTTCGCATTCGCGCGCAACAGCTACAACGACCTCACCGTGGCGGCCGGCATCGCGGTCGATTTTCTGGCGCCCGCGCAGCTCGGCGACGAACTCGTCGCCGATGCCGTGGAAGTCGCGCGCGCGGGCAGCACCGGTCTCTACGACGTCGCCGTGTTGCGCGGACGGTCGCACCGGTTGCGCGGGCGCCATACGGTGCCGATGGAAGCGGGCACATGCGGGTGAGGAGGCGCGGGTGGCGATGAGGCGCACCACGGAGGCGGCGCTCGATCCGATCGAGCGCGCCTCGACCGACGAACTGCGCACGTTGCAACTGCAGCGGCTGCGCTGGAGCCTGCGGCATGCCTACGACAACGTCGCCCATCTGCGTCGCAAGTTCGACGCAGCCGGCAGGCCCACGGTGGTCGGCTACACCCGCCGCGACCTCGATGTCTGGTCCGACCTGGTGGCGCGCTCGATCCGTGCGGCCGGCGGGTGTCCTGGCGACATGGTCCACGTGGCCTGCGGGTACGGCCTGTTCACCGGCGGCCTTGGGACGCACTACGGCGCCGAGCGCCTCGGCTGCACCGTGGTGCCGATGTCCGGCGGGCAGACCGAAAAGCAAGTTCAGCTCATTCGCGACTTCGAGCCCGACATCATCATGGTCACGCCGTCCTACATGCTGACGCTCATCGACGAGATGGAACGTCAGGGCATGGATCCCGCGGCCACGTCATTGTCGATCGGCATCTTCGGCGCCGAGCCGTGGACCGAAGCGATGCGCGCCACCATCGAGCGCCGCGCCGGCCTCGACGCTATCGACATCTATGGCCTCTCCGAAGTGATGGGGCCCGGCGTCGCGAGCGAGTGCGTGGAGACCAAGGACGGGCCGGTGGTCTGGGAGGATCACTTCTATCCCAAGATCGTGGATCCGGTCACGGGCGCCGTGCTGCCCGACGGCGAGCCGGGCGAACTCGTGTTCACCTCGCTCACCAAGGAGGCGCTGCCGATCATCCGCTATCGCACGCGCGACCTCACACGGCTGCTGCCGCCCACGGCCCGGGCCATGCGGCGCATCGGCAGGATCACCGGCCGCTCCGACGACATGCTGACCATCCGCGGGGTGAACGTCTTTCCGTCACAGATCGAGGAACTGATCTGCGGCATGCCCGCGCTCGCGCCGCACTACCTGCTGGTGGTCGACAAGGATGTCCACCTCGACGCGCTCAGCGTGCAGGTCGAGATCGCCGCGACGGTCGAAGGCGGCGCCGGCGTGCAGGAGCGGTTGGCCGAGAGGAGCTGTGCGGACTGATCAAGAGCCTGGTCGGCGTCTCGGCCAGCGTCGAGGTGCTGCCGCCGTTCGCGCTCGAACGGGTCAGCGTGGGCAAGGCGAAACGGGTGCTGGACCGCCGTCCGGTGGTCTAAGCCCCAGGCGAGACAAGGAGAGCGGCGATGTACACCCAGGCAATGGACATCGCGGCGGCACGGGGCGACGAGCCCGTGGCGGGGCCGGTCGCGGATGCGCGATTACCAGGCCGGGTTCGACGCGAAGATCGACCGCGGCGATTTCATCGAGCCCAAGGACTGGATGCCCGAGGCCTATCGCCGGACATTGGTGCGGCAGATTTCGCAGCACGCGCATTCCGAGATCGTGGGCGTGCTGCCGAAAGGCAACTGGATCGGCCACGCGCCGGTGCTGGAGGAAGACCTGGCCATGGCCAGCGTCGCGCTCGACCTCATCGGCCAGGCGCGGCTGGGTGGTCCGGCTGGGCGATGGCACGGACGAATCGCATCGGCGGGCGCAGCGCGCGCTCGACGAGCTCTGGCCGTACACCGCCGAGTGGTTCGCCCCCGACGCGGTTGCCGACGCTGGCATCGGTCCGCGCTGGGTCGACTCGCACGATGCCTGGTTGGCTGCCGTCCGGCCGGTCCTGGACGAGGCGACACTCACGATTCCGGCGCCGACGGCGTTTCGTGGCGCCGGGCGGATCGGTGTGCACAGCGAGCACCTGGGCCACCTGCTGTCCGAAATGCAGTACCTCCAGCGTGCTTATCCCGGTGCGACCTGGTGAGGCCATGATCTCCGCGGCGGCGGCATGGGAGGCGTTGCGGCGGGTGCCGGATCCGGAGATCCCGGCGATCTCGGTCTGCGATCTGGGCATCGTGCGCGACGTCACCTGTGACGGCGACGGCGTCACCGTCGTGGTCACGCCGACCTATAGCGGCTGTCCGGCGACCGACGTGATCCGCGCGTCGATCCGCTCGACGGCGTGCAAGTCGCTCCACCGCTGCCTGGCGTGCGGCGAACCCTTCGAGTACTTCAAGGCGATTTGACCCCGCAGTTCCACGAGCTGCGGGTGGCCGAGGTCCGGCGCGAGACGCCGGATGGACACTTCAACGTCGCGCTCGACCCGTCGCAGGCGCGGCACTACGTGGCATTCGTGGCCGGCAGCGGCATCACGCCGGTGCTGTCGATCATCCGGGCGACGCTGCGCGAGGAACCACGCAGCCGCTTCACGCTGGTGTACGGCAACCGGCAGCAGGCGGACGTGATGTTCCACGAAGCGCTGGAGGATCTGGAGGATCTGAAGGACCGGTACCTGACCCGGTTCCGGCTCTATCACGTGTTCAGCCGCGAAGCGCTCGCCGTCGACCTGTTCAACGGCCGCATCGACGCCGCGCGGACCCGCGCTTTGCTCGACAGTCTGATTCCGGCCGACACCATCGACCACGCGTTTGTCTGCGGGCCGGGCGCGATGATCGACGATGTCGAAACGGCACTGATCGGTGCCGGGGTTCCGCGGGAGCGGATCCATGCCGAGCGTTTCGGCAGCGCCGGCGCGGTGTCTCTGCCAGGGGCGCCGGTCCAGCCGGGAGACGCGCCGTGCGCGACCGTCACCGTCGTGCTCGACGGCGAGGTGCGGATGGCGCGCAACTTCAGCCTCGACGACCGCGATCTCGCCGCCGGCTTCGTCCTCACCTGCCAGGCCCACCCCCTCACCGACCACCTGACCATCAGTTTTGACGACCGCTGATGGGGCGACCGCGGGCGGCGACGTTCGAGCAGCAGCAGGGCGCGATCCGCGACGCGGCCACGCGCCTGTTCGCCGACCACGGCTTCCTGGCGACCAGCATTGCGCAGGTCGCCGCCGCGTGCGGGGTGTCGAAGGCGCTGGTCTATCACTATTACCGCGACAAGGACCAGTTGCTGTTCGACATCGCCGACGGCTACATCCGCCGCCTGCTCGCGATCGTCGCCGAGGTGGACACGCACGGGCTCGCACCGGAGCCGCATTTCCGCGTGCTGGTCGAGCGCTTCATGCACGAGTACCGGCATTCGCAGGCCCGGCACATGATCCTGGTGCAGGATCTGAAGTTCCTCGCGGCCGGGGAACAGGCCAGCGTGATCGCCGGCCAGCGGCGGATCGTCGAGGCGTTCGCGGCCGCGATCGCGGCCCTGCAGCCGCGGCGTTCGCGGGCGGCGCTGCGGGTGCCGCTGGCGATGCTACTGTTCGGCATGATCAACTGGATGTTCACGTGGCTCGATGCCGAGGGCCCCGTGGCGGACGAGGACATGGCTGACGTCGTGTCGGATGTGTTCCTACATGGCGTGATGGGCGCCGGCACCCGACCGGCCTGATGCGCGGCGGAAGATCTTCGAGAAAGGGCAGGGCACGATGAAACTCGCTTCACTCAGACAGGGTAGCCGCGACGGCACGCTGGTGGTGGTCAGCCGCGATCTCCGGCGCGCGATCCGCGTGCCCGAGTTCGCCCGGACCATGCAGGAGGCGCTCGACGACTGGTCGGGTTGCGAGCCGATGCTCGATGCCGTCTACCGGCGCCTGAACGACGGGGTGCTCGACGGCGCGTTCGACCTCGACCCCGCGGTCTGCGCCGCGCCGTTGCCGCGCGCCTATCAGTGGGTGAACGGATCGGCATACGTGAACCACGTCGAGCTGGTGCTCCAGACGCGCGGCGCGGAACTGCCGGCGGCGTACTGGACCGATCCGCTGATGTACCAGGGCGGCTCCGATTCGCTGCTCGGGCCGACGGACGACATCCTGGCGGCTTCGGAGGAGTGGGGCATCGATTTCGAGGGTGAGGTCGCCGTCGTCACCGACGACGTGCCGATGGGTGTGGACGCAGCGGACGCGGGCGAACATATCCGGCTCTTCATGCTCGTCAACGACGTCAGCCTGCGCAACCTTATTCCGGGCGAGCTGGCGAAGGGATTCGGGTTCCTGCAGGGCAAACCCGCCACCGCGTTCTCGCCGGTGGCGGTCACGCCCGACGAACTCGGCACCGCCTGGGACGGCGGGCGGGTGCATCTGCCGTTGCACATCTGGTACAACGGCGAGCGCTTCGGCCATCCGGATGCCGGCACCGACATGACATTCGATTTTCCGCAGTTGGTCGCGCACGCGGCCCGCACCCGCTATCTGGCCGCCGGCACCATCGTCGGGTCCGGCACGGTGTCGAATCTCGACCGGTCGCGCGGTTCGGCCTGCCTGGCCGAGAAACGGATGCTGGAACAGATCGCCGATGGCAGGCCGGCGACGCCGTTCATGCGCTTCGGCGACCGGGTCCGCATCGAAATGCTCGCGGCCGACGGCGCCAGCATCTTCGGGGCAATCGACCAGATGGTCGTGGCGTACGCGCCGACGTAGCCGCGAGGTCGGCTCGCCCGTGGTGACCCGAGCCCGTGGCGTCCCAAGCCAGTTGTAACCCAAGCCAGTTGTAACCCGAGCCCGTCGTGGCGCTTGGCGCGGGGCTTCACGTCCGTGCCCGGCCTGAGCGGTCCGCGATCACAGCGCTAAGGCTGCCCGAAATTCCGCCGTAATACCCGATGCCGGGGTCATCCCCGGCTGCCCTCGCCCGCGCAACGCGGCGCGAACCGGGCTGATTTCCCGTGCCTTATCAAGCGATGGCGGTCTGGTCGCGGAAATCACAATCCGCTCCGTCATGAGCCAGGCTCCGAGAGTAATCGCGCGCATCCATGTCCTGCCCGTCGGCATGCATCAGGCGTCGCGTGGTCCGCAGCCTCAGCAGTCCTACCGAGCCGCGCTACCGAATTCTCAAGTTCCGATGCCTGCCGACGTTAAGAGCAGCGGAGAGCCTGTGATGCGCATGCCCGCAGGTTCAGCTTCCGGATTTTTTCGAGGCCGGTGCCGTTGCCGCAGGAGACATAGCCCGATCGGAGCAGAACTCCGACGGCGCGAACCCGGCGGAAGTGAGTGCACGGCGTGGTCCATTCCGATTTCTTGCAAGTGAATTCTAGGAGAGTTTTAGATGACTTCCCCCGTCGTTGGAATGACCACGTCGCAGATTGCTTCCCTGACGACCTCCCAGATCGTTTCGCTGACCACCGCCGACTACGCTGCACTGTCGACGTCGCAGATCGCGGCCTTGACCACCACCCAGATACCCGCGATCGAGACTCGCGATCTGGTGGTCCTGACGACGACGCAACTGGCGGCCCTGACCACCGACCAGGTGGTCGCGCTCACCACGTCCCAGGCCAGTGCGCTCACGACGTCGCAGACCGCTTCCCTGACCACGACCCAGCTCACAGCTCTCGAAACCGCTGACCTCGCCGCGCTGAGAACGGCGCAGATCGCGGCGCTCACCACCTCGCAGGTGGCAGCGCTCACCACCGACCAGGTCGTCGCGCTGACCTCGACCCAGGTCGGTTCGCTGACCACCGCCCAGACCGTCGCGCTGACCACCACCCAGGT
>JAYTTO010000351.1:0-2800 GCA_043744975.1 Betaproteobacteria bacterium
ACGAAGTATCCGAACATCTACGCCTGCGGCGACGTCGCCGGGCCCTACCAGTTCACGCACACCGCCGCCCACACCGCCTGGTATGCGGCGGTGAACTCGCTGTTCGGTCGTTTCCGCCGCTTTCGCGCCGACTTCCGGGTGATTCCGTGGGCGACGTTCACCGATCCTGAAGTCGCGCGCGTGGGACTGAACGAGACCGAGGCGAAGGAGAAAGGCATCGCGGTCGAGGTCACGACCTACGGCATCGACGACCTCGACCGCGCCATCGCCGACGGCGACGCATACGGGCTCGTGAAGGTGCTGACCGTGCCGGGCAAGGACAAGATCCTCGGGGCGACCATCGTCGGCACCCACGCCGGCGACCTGATCACCGAGTTCATCACCGCGATGAAGTACGGCATCGGCCTCAACAAGATCCTCGGCACCATCCACATCTATCCGACCTTCGCCGAGGCCAACAAGTACGCCGCGGGCAACTGGAAACGCGCGCACGCGCCCCAGGCCGCCCTGCGCTGGCTCGAGCGCTACCACGCGTGGCAGCGCGGATGAACGTCCCGCCCGGTGTGCAGTCTGTCGATTGCCGCCTGGCACCGCACCGAATGAGGAAACCCATCATGTTTCGCACCCTGATCGCCGCAACGCTGCTGCTCGCCACCAGCGTTGTTCACGCCGCCTTCGACCATTCGCACGCCGCCTGGTCCGCGCTGCTGAAGAAGCACGTGGTGCTGGTCGATGGCGGCAAGGCCTCGCGCATGAACTACACCGGTATGGCGCAGGACCGCGCCGCGCTGAAGAGCTATCTCGATTCGCTGTCGAAGGTCACGCCGGCCGAATACGGCGGCTGGAAAAAGCCGGAGCAGCTCGCTTTCCTGATCAATGCCTACAACGCGTTCACGGTCGAGAAGATCCTCACGCGCTACCCGGACCTCGCCTCGATCCGTGATTTCGGGAAGGTGTTCGGGAACCCGTGGAAGGACAAGTTTTTCACCCTGCTGGGCAAGCCGATGACGCTCGACGGCATCGAGCAGGACACGATCCGCGCGCCCGGCAGCTTCGACGATCCGCGCGCCCACTTTGCCGTGAACTGCGCCTCGATCGGCTGCCCGATGCTGCGCGAGGAAGCGTTCGTCGCCGACCGGCTCGACCGGCAGATCGAGGAGCAGGCCGAGCGTTTCCTGTCGGATCGCTCGCGCAACCGCTTCGCCGACGGCGCGCTCGAGGTCTCGCACATCTTCGACTGGTACGGCAAGGACTTCAGCGCCGGCTATCGCGGCATCACCTCGGTTGGCCAGTTCCTCGGCAAGTACGCGACCCAGCTCGCCGACAAACCCGAGGACCGCAAGCTGGTGCAGGCCGGCAACCTGAAGCTGCGCTTTCTCGACTACGACTGGTCGTTGAACGACGCGAAGCGCTGACAGCGCGGCCGGCCGATGCGGCTCAGCATCATCGTTCCGGTGCTGGACGAGGCTGCCGTCATCGCCAGCCAGTTGCTCCTGCTGCAGCCGCTGCGCGCCAGCGGCGCGGAGATCATCGTGGTCGACGGCGGCAGCAGCGACGCCACCCGCGAGCTGGCCGCACCGTTGGCGGACCGGGTGATGGCCGGAACGCGCGGCCGCGCGCTGCAGATGAATCTCGGTGCGAATACCGCGAGCGGCGACACATTGTTGTTCCTCCACGCCGACACCCGCCTGCCGGACGGGGCCGACCGGATGATCGCGGATGCGCTGTCGGCGACGAACGCCTGGGGCCGCTTCGATGTGGCGATCGAGGGCACGCATCCGATGTTGCAGGTGATCGCGGCGCTGATGAACCTGCGCTCGCGCCTGACCGGCATCGCCACCGGAGACCAGGCCATGTTCATGACGCGTGCGGCGTTCGAGCGCAGCGGCAGTTATCCGGCGATCGCCCTTATGGAGGACATTGCGCTGTCGCGGGCGCTGCGACGTTTGTCGCGCCCGACCTGCCTGCGCGCCCGGGTGACGACCTCCGGCCGCCGCTGGGAACAACACGGCGTCTGGCGCACGATCTTCGTCATGTGGCGCCTGCGGCTCGCGTACTTCTTCGGCGCCGAACCGGCACGGCTGGCGGCGCAGTACAACACCAACGATCGCGACCCCGATGCTCGCTGACGACGTGGCAGTGCTGGTGATGGCGAAAGCACCGGAACCGGGGCAGGTGAAGACCCGGCTGGTGCCGCCGTTGTCCGCTGGTGCGGCCGCGGTGCTCGCGGCGCGCATGGCGCGGCGTACCGTTGTGATGGCCGTGGACGCCGATCTCGGACCGGTCACGCTGTGCTGCGCGCCCGATATCGATCACGACTTCTTCCGCCTGTGCGCCCGGCGCCATGGCGTGACGCTCGCGGGCCAGGGCGATGGCGATCTCGGGCAGCGGATGTTGCGCGCCCTGTCGGCGGCGCTGGAACGACATCGGCGCGTGCTGCTGGTCGGGACCGACGTGCCAACGGTCGGCGCGGACGATCTGCGCGCCGCCGCCAATGCGTTGACCGACGGTGCGGACGTGGTGCTGGGTCCGGCTATCGACGGCGGCTACTGGCTGATCGGCGCACGCCGCGTCGATGCGTCGCTGTTCGACGGCATCGCCTGGAGCACACCGGCGGTGCTGGCGGCGACCCGCGCAAGAATCGCCGCTCTTGGCTGGCGCTTGACCGAGATCGCGACTCACGCGGATGTCGACGTGCCCGCCGATCTCGACCGCTTGCGCGCGGCGCCGTCGACCGCCGCGCTGCTCGACGGACTGGTCGTCGCGCCGTGAAGCGGCTGGTGCTCGCCGGTGGCGGTCA
>JAYTTO010000352.1:0-4321 GCA_043744975.1 Betaproteobacteria bacterium
ATGGTCTACGCCAGCGTGACCGACAGCGGCGTACTCCTGCTCGAATACCAGGCGCTGTCGCGCTACTTCTTCGCCCGCGATCTGGATGTCTTCGAGAAACTGGCCGCCTCGTTCAAGGATCGTTCCGCGCGGCCGCCGTAATAACTGGCGGCAGATGCGTCGATCGTCGCGCCACAACACGCAGGTGTCGCCAGGATCGACCGCAGCGTCGGGGGTTGATCGGGCCGTTCAAGCCCAACGCTTGGTCATCGCCCGTGCGCCGCCTCCAGAACGAGATCGGCGGCCCGCTCGGCCACCATCAGGACCGCCGCCTGGGTGTTGCCCGACACCATCTTCGGAAACACCGAAGCGTCGACGATGCGAACGCCCTGCAGCCCGCGCACTCGAAGTTCCGGATCGACCACGGCACGGTCATCGTCGCCCATGCGGCAGGTGCCGATCGGGTGGTAGATGGTCTGCGCATTGCCCCGGGCGAAATCGATCCAGTCCGTATCGCTCTGCACCTGCGTGCCCGGGTTGAGCTCGGCTTCGATGTAGCGCTGTAGCGCGGGCCGCCCGATGATGCGCCGCGCGATCTGCATGGCCCGCACCAGGCACTGCTGGTCCTCAGGACGGTCGAGCATGTTGGGTCGGATCGCCGGCTGGTCGAACGGATCGGCACTGCGGGCGTGGATGCTGCCGGTGGACGTGGGACGCAACTGCGCCACACCCATGGTCATGCCGGGCGCGTGGTCGAGAATGCGCTCGGCCGCGTTGGCATAGCTGGCGTCCATGAAGAAGAACTGCGCATCGGGTGCGGGCAGGTCCGGCAAGGTCTTGACGAAGCCGTGCGCGAGGCCGGTGCCGAGCGTGAGGATGCCGCGCCGGCGCAGGAAGTAGTTCGCGACCTCCAGACCGAGATGCCAGCCGCGTGATAGCTCGTTCAACGTGAGCGTGTTGCGGACCCGCCAGCTCATGCGGGTGCAGGCGTGGTCGATATAGTTCTCGCCCACGCCGGGCAATGCATGGCGCACCGGAATACCGAGACGTTGCAGCAGCTCAGGCCGGCCGATGCCCGAGAGCTCGAGCAGTTGCGGCGTCTGCACCGCGCCCGCTGCAAGGATCACCTCGCGTGCGGCGGTCGCCTCGACATCCGGCCCTCCATGACGATAGCGTACGCCGGTGCAGCGGCTGCCTTCGAGAATCAGGCCGAGCGTATGGGCACCGGTCAGGACGCGCAGATTGGACCGCTGCCGCGCGGGCTTCAGGTAGGCGTCGTAGGCGCTCCACCGCCGGCCCTCGCGCTGGTTCACCTGGTAGTAGCCGAAGCCTTCCTGCTCGGCGCCGTTGTAGTCGCTGTTGAGCTTCTGGCCGTCCTCCTTCGCCGCCTCCAGGAAGGCTTCGGTGATGGCATGGCGTACCTGCACCTGTTCGAGATGCACCGGCCCGGCCTTGCCCCGCGTCTCGTCGCCCGGGGCATAGCGCTCCAACCGGCGGAACACCGGCTCCACCTCGCGCCAGCCCCAGCCACGCGCACCGGCCGCCGCCCAGGCGTCGTAGTCGCCCGGCTGGCCACGCACATAGATCATGCCGTTGATGAGCGTCGAGCCGCCCAGCCCCTTGCCCCGCGGAATGGCGATGACGCGATTGGCGGTCACCGCCTCGGGGTCGGTCTCGAAGCGCCAGTTGTAGGTCGTGCTCTTCAGCAGCTTGCTGAACCCGGCCGGAATCGGAATCCAGAAGCCGTCCGGTTCGCCGCCGGCTTCGAGCACGAGCACGCGGTGGCGCCCGCTGGCGGTGAGGCGGTCGGCCAGCACGCACCCCGCGGTGCCGCCGCCGACGATGATGTAGTCGAAGGTCTGCATGTGAATGGAATCCCTGGGTACGGCTTCAGGCGGGCGGCAGCACCTTGCCCGGATTGAGCACCCCGTGCGGATCGAGCGCGTGCTTGATCCGCTGCGCCAGCGCGATCTCCGCGCCGGCGCGCGTGCGCAGCGACTCACCGACGCGATACTGGCCGATCCCGTGCTCGGCCGAGATGCTGCCGCCGAAGCGGCACACGATGTCGTGCACCAGGACGTTGAGCGCCTGCGCGTCGGTGCCGGGGGGCACGATGATGTTGTAATGGATGTTGCCGTCGCCGGCATGACCGAAGGCATTGACCAGCACCCCCGGGAACGCCCCGAGTACGGCCGGATCGGCTTCGGCCAGAAAATCGGGGATGGCGCTCACCGGCACCGAGACGTCGTGCTTGACCGACTTGCCGGTGCGGGCCTCGGCCTCGGTGATGGATTCGCGCAATTGCCAGAGCGCACCGGCCTGCTGCTCGGATTCGGCCAGCACGCAGTCGGCGGCGTCGCCGTCCTCCAGGGCACGGCCAAGCACCGCCTCCGCCGCCTCGCGCAGGCCGCCGATGCTGGCGGCGGCCTCGAGCAACACGAACCAGGGCGCCGGCGGCAGCGGCGACTTGAACCCGAGATGCCGTTCGACGCGCCCGATGGCATCCCCGGACATCAGCTCGAAACCGCTCAACGCGTCGCCCAGTTCCTGGCGCGCGGCCCGCAGCACGCGCAAGGCGTGGGCGGGCGTCGGCACGGCCAGCCAGGCGGTGACGCTGTGACGCGGCAACGGGGCGAGCTGGAGCACGGCCGCGGTGACGATGCCGAGGGTGCCCTCGGTGCCGATGAACCACTGCTTCCAGTCGTAGCCCGCGTTGTCCTTGCGCAAGGCGCGCAGGCCGTTGATCACCTGCCCGTCGGCCGTCACCACCTCGAGACCCAGCACGCGCGAGCGCGCCATGCCGTGCCGCAGGACGTTGGTGCCGCCCGCGTTGGTGGCGATGATGCCGCCGATGCGCGCAGAACCTTCGGCGGCGAGGCTGATCGGCAGCAGCAGATCCTGCGCCCGGGCTGCATCCTGCGCATGCCGCAGGATGCAGCCGGCCTCGACCTCCATGGTCTCGCTCACCACGTCTATGCGGCGGATGGCCGTCATGCGCGCGAGCGACAACACCACCTGCCGTCCGCTGGCGTCCGGTGTAGCGCCACCGGAGAGCCCGGTGTTGCCGCCCTGGGGCACGATGGCATGACCGGCCTGCGCGCAAGCGCGCACCACCGCGGCCACCGCATCGGCGCTGCGTGGCAGGGCCACACAAAGCGCGCGGCCGTGGAACATGCCGCGCCAGTCGGTGCAGTAGGGTTCGAGGTCGGTGGGTTCGGTCAGAACATCGGCACCGCCCAGCAGCGCTCGCAGTTGCTCGACGAGACCGTCGCTCATGCCCGCACGCCCGCATCGTTGGCCTCACCGCACAGGAACGCCGCCATCAGCGCGATCTGGGCGGTCAACATTGGCAGGCCGGCGTGGACGCGACAACCGCGAGCCCGCGCTGCCGCCATCAGTGCTGTCTCGGCCGGCTGCATGATGATCTCGGCGACGATCTGTTCCGGGCGCAGGCGCGACGCGTCCAGCGGTAGCGGGTCTTCCGGGCGCATGCCGAGCGAGGTCCCGTTGACCACCAGGTCGTGCCCGGCGGGATCGGTATCGCCGAGCACCAGTTCCAGCGTCCGATGGACGCTCGCCAACCGCTCGATCAGATGCCGCGCCCGGTCGGCATTGCGATTCGCGATGGTGAGCCGCTTCACCCCGGCACCGGCAAGCGCCCAGGCGATGGCGCTGCCCGCACCGCCGGCACCGGCAAGGTAGGCGCGCAGTCCTCCGGGTTCGATGCCGTGCGCTTGCAGGCCCGCCACGAATCCCGCGCCGTCGAGCAGGCCGCCGATGAGGCGTCCGTCCGGTGTTCGGCGCACCACGTTGACCGCGCCCACCTGGGCCGCAACCGGGGTGAGCTCGTCGCACAGTGCCGGCATCGCGGTTTTGTGCGGAACGGTGGCGATGAAGCCGTCGAAGCTGCCGATCGCCCGCAGGCCCCGCACCACCTGGGCCAGCGCCTCGGCGCGGACGTGCATGGGCACCATCACCGCATCATCGCCGCGGGACTGGAACAACTGGTTGAGGAGTTGCGGGGCCTGCACGTGGTGGACCGGGTCCGCCAGGATGGCCAGGAGCCGGGTGTGCCCGGTGATCGGTGTCATGTGCGCAGAGTGGCAGTCGATGGGAATGCGGTCGCCGCGATCGCGAAGCAGGGCATCCTAGAACGAAACGTCTCCGGTGCTCAACCAACATCCGTGCGGGTTGTGCGAGCCGGGTGCGGTGCGCTCGCTGTCGGCGTCGATGGCGTAGCTCCAGTTCGTGTGGCAGGCGCTGGAACAGAAGCAACGACCGATATTGATGAAGTCGCGCGTCCCCGGCTATATTGCCGGTTATATTTCCGGCGACCGATACC
>JAYTTO010000353.1:0-1898 GCA_043744975.1 Betaproteobacteria bacterium
GCGCGGATACGCCGGATCGCCCCCGAGGCGAACAGGTTGAACGCCAGTTCCTCGCGCGCGAACCGGGCTTCCTGCAACGCGGTGAACCACGGCCGCGGCTGCCGCGGAATCAGCAACAGGCTCAGGCCGGGCTCCGCCAGTTGCCGCGCCAGCGCCTGCGAGAGCGCCATCCCCCAGCGGCCGATCTGTCCGGCCGTTTCGAGGAAGGTCGGCAGGTCGGCGGGCGTCACCGAGGCGCCGGCGAGGAAGCGCAGGTGCACCGTCTCGTCCGCGGACCGGATCTCGACCGGTTCCGGCTCCAGCAGGTCGTTGCCGCCGGCGGGGCCGAAGCGGCGCACCGTCGCATGCAGTGCCGCCGGGGAGACGCCAGCGGCGCCGTGCAGGGACCCGAACGCATTGCCCAGGCCGAAGTTCTCCACCGCCCCCAACGCGCCGGCGCGCTTGAGCAGCGCCGTCACTTCGGCGATGTCCGGCACCACGCCGGCGACGCCCGCCGGCGCCGTGCCGGCCGAGACCAGCAGCACCGGCAGCAGGAACACGCGCGCCAGCACGCTGCCTTCCTCCCCGGGACCGGGGCCGTTGATTGCCGCATCGACGGCGGCGACCAGCGCCCGCACCGTTGCGGCTGGCAATGGCGCCTGGAGCGCAGCGGCGACCGTCGTCGCCTCGCTGCTCGCCAGCAGGCGCCGGATCGTCGCGGCCAGCATTGCCACGGCGGCGGCATGCGCGGTCACCGCCGATGCCGACGTGGCCGCGGCAAGCATCGCCGCGAGCGGGTGGCCCACGGGGAGTTCAGTCGTGCGGCGCGGGTCGGGCAAAGTAGTCATGCGGTTCCTCTCAGGGCTCACAGCGGCCTGCTCCCGATTGCGTCCGGGCAGGTCCGGGGGGGCGAACGTGGGGTCCGCGATTATCGGACCGATTGACGGACCCCACGATGGCCACGACACTCGGCCTCACGCTGCCACGG
Source organism: Betaproteobacteria bacterium (assembly GCA_043744975.1). GTDB lineage: Bacteria > Pseudomonadota > Gammaproteobacteria > Burkholderiales. The sequence continues at coordinate 968 of JAYTTO010000353.1, forward strand.
AGCCTCTCATGCTCAGAATCACACTGCTCGCCGTCTGTCTGCTTGCCGCCGCCACCGCTGGGGCGCAAGACCTTCGCACCGATCTCGACCGTCTCGCCGACGCTGTCGAACCGAAGGTGATCGAGTGGCGTCACGACATCCACGAGCATCCGGAACTCGGCAACCGGGAGTTCCGGACGTCCGCCCTGGTCGCGGCGCATCTGCAGGCCCTGGGCTACGAGGTCCGGACCGGGGTGGCGCATACCGGTGTGATCGGCGTCCTGCGGGGCGGCCTGCCCGGCCCGGTGGTCGCCCTCCGTGCCGACATGGACGCCCTGCCGGTCACCGAGGAAGTCGATCTGCCGTTCGCCTCGAAGGTCCGGACCACCTACGCCGGCAAGGACACCGGCGTGATGCACGCCTGCGGTCACGACACCCACGTGGCGATGCTGATGGGGGCCGCGGAGGCGCTGGCCGCCGTCCGTGATCGCCTGCCGGGCACCGTGAAGCTGCTGTTCCAGCCGGCGGAGGAAGGCCCGCCGCCGGGCGAGGAAGGCGGGGCCGCACTCATGCTGAAGGAAGGCGCATTCGATGAGCCGACACCCGATGCCGTGTTCGGCATCCACATCGGCGCGTCGCTCGAAACCGGCCAGCTCGGCTACCGGCCGGGGCCCCTGCTCGCCGCCGCCGACGTGCTGCACATCACGGTCAAAGGCCGCCAGACGCACGGCGCCTCGCCCTGGAACGGCGTCGACCCGATCGTCGTCGCCTCGCAGATCGTGCTGTCGCTGCAGACCGTGGTCAGCCGCCAGATGAACATCACGCGCGAACCGGTCGTGCTCACCATCGGCAGCATCGACGGCGGCATCCGCTTCAACATCATCCCCGACAAGGTGGAGATGGTGGGCACCATCCGTACCTTCGACGAGACCATGCGCGAGGACGTCCACCG
>JAYTTO010000354.1:0-1713 GCA_043744975.1 Betaproteobacteria bacterium
AACAACCGCGGCAACAAGATCGCCTTGCCGATGTTCAACGACACGCCGCCCGGGGTCAACAACAACAATCCCAGCGCGCCGGCCGACTTCGGCAACGGATTCCTGATGCGCCAGGGCTATGTGGTGGCATGGGTGGGCTGGGGCGCCGATATCGCGCCCGGCAACAGCCGGTTGACGGTGAACTTCCCGGTAGCGATGGAGCGCGGCCAACCGATCACCGAACGCATCGTCACGGAGTACTCCGACCGCAATTTCGGCGGCTTGACGCCGTTCTCGCTGCCGCTGTCGGGCGGCGCCGCGTTCAAGTCGTACGAATCCGTATCCACGCAGCCGGCGGTGGCGGAAGCGGAACTGCACCGCAGGCCTTCAGATTCGCCGCGTCCGCCTTCGGCGGCCATTCCGCCCGGCGAGTTGGTGCCGCCCTCGCAATGGTCGTTCGCCGACTGCCCGAGCGGCGCTCCGGGCACGCCGAGCACCAACCACATCTGCCTGGTCGGCGGCTTCCAGAACAACATGGTGTACGAGTTGCGCTACCGCGCGACCCGTTCGCCGGTAATGGGCCTGGGCTACCTCACCTCGCGCGACTTCGTGTCGTTTCTCAAGCATTCCCGCAGCGACGACGCGGGAACGCCGAATCCGGTGCGCGGCATCGACAACGCCTACTGCCTGGGAATTTCGTCCTCGGGGATGTACTACCGCGACTACCTGTACCAGGGCTTCAACATCGACGAGCGCGGGCGCCGCGTTTGCGACGGCTTGCACATCCACATTCCGGGGGTGCACAAGCTGTACCTCAACTACCGTTTCGCGCAGCCCAACCCGTTCAGCGTGCAGCACCGTGAACGCTACGTGCCCGACGCCAACTTCCCGCGCCGATACCAGCGTGAACACAATCCTTTCGGCCGCGAGCGCGACGGCATCCTGAACGACAACGAGGACAACCCCAAGATCATTCACACCGACAGCAGCACCGAGTACTGGCAGTTCCGCTCTTCGCTGGTCGACACCGACGACCATGGTTCCAGGGATCTGCACCACCCGCACAACGTGCGGCGCTACCTGTATTCGAGCACCCAGCACTTCCCGACCAAGGGTGCGACGCCGACCTTCGGCACCGGCAACCGCCAGTGCGAGCAACTGTCGAACGTCACCCACCCGGGTCCGATGTCACGCGCCTTGCTCGTCGCTCTGGACCGTTGGGTGAGCAAGCACCGTCCGCCGCCGGCCAGCGAAATTCCGCGCATTCACGAGGGCACGCTGGTGCCGCCATCGCAGTTGGCGTTCCCGAACATTCCCGGCGTCACCTACCTTGGCCTGTACAACCGCTCGGGCGACCGCGATTTCGGATACCGGGTGCACGGCAACCGCGGGGTCGTCGACAACCTGTCCCCGATCGTGCTGTCGGAGCACCGCATCCTGGTGCCGCAGGTGGATGCCTTCGGCAACGACCTGGCCGGCATCCGCCACCCCCGGGTCGAAGCGCCGATCGCCACCTTGACGGGCTGGAACACCCGCCGGGCCGAATTCACCGCCGGCGACTTGTGCGACCTGACCGGCATGACGGTGCGGCTGAAGACCACCCTGGCCGAGCGGCTGGCTGCCGGCGACCCGCGGCCGTCGCTTCAGGAGCTTTACGCCACGCACCAGGGATATGTCGACGCAATCGGCCGCGCGGCAAGGCATCTCGCGCAACAGGGCTTCATGCTTCAGGAG
>JAYTTO010000355.1:0-6128 GCA_043744975.1 Betaproteobacteria bacterium
TGCCCGGAAAACCGTTGGTGGTGGTCGACTACGCGCATACGCCCGATGCCCTGGAGAAGGTGCTCGCGACGCTGCGCCCCCTGGTCGATGCAGGCAACGGCGGGCGGCTGATCTGCGTGTTCGGCTGCGGCGGCGATCGCGACCCGGGAAAACGGCCGCTGATGGGCGCGGCGGCGACCCGGCTGGCCGACCTTGCCATCGTGACCAGCGACAATCCGCGCAGCGAATCGCCGGTCGCGATCATCGACCAGATCATCGCCGGCGCCGTTGGCCGGTTCCAGGTCGAACCCGATCGCGGGCGCGCGATCGCGCAAGCGGTCGACGGCGCCGTTCCGGGCGACATCGTGCTCGTGGCGGGCAAGGGGCACGAGGCCTGGCAGGAGATCGCCGGGGTGAAGTTCCCGTTCAGCGACGCGGTGGTCGCTCGCGCGGCACTCGGCCATGTCCATGTTTAGGCTGACAGACGCCGCCGGCGCCCTCGGGTTCGCTCGCATCGGACCCGACGCCAGGGTGAGCCGGGTCACCACCGACAGTCGCGCGATCATGCCGGGAGACCTGTTCGTCGCCCTCGTCGGCGAACGCTTCGACGGCCACGATTTCGCCGATCGCGCCATCGAGGCGGGCGCCGCCGGTGTGATGGTGAGCGACCCCGCGCGGGTGCGCCGCCCAGAGGCGTCGATCCTCGTCGTTCCGGATACCCGCGCGGCCCTCGGTGAACTGGCAGCATGGTGGCGCGGACGCCATGCCCTGGCGGTGGCAGCGATCACCGGCAGCAACGGCAAGACCACGATCAAGGAGATGCTCGCGTCGATACTGCGCGCGCATGCCGGCGACGCCGCGGTCCTCGCCACCGGGGGCAACCTCAACAACGACATCGGCGTTCCGCTCACGTTGCTGCGCCTGGGGGCGATGCACCGTTTCGCGGTCATCGAGATGGGCATGAACCATCTGGGCGAGATCGCCTACCTTACCCGGCTCGCGCGTCCGGACGTCGCTGCGATCGGCAATGCGGGTACCGCCCACATCGGCGAACTCGGGTCGCGCGAGAACATCGCCCGCGCCAAGGGCGAGATCTTCGACGGACTGTCGGCCGACGGCGTCGCGGTCATCAATGCCGACGACGCCTTCGCGGACTACTGGCGCGGTCTCGCCGGCGCCCGCAAGCGCATCGAGTTCGCCCTCGACGACACTACCGCGGCGGTGCGGGGCCGCTGCGAGCCGGGCGACGACGGCAGCCTGCTCACGTTCTTCACGCCGGCAGGCGGCGGCGTGACCCGGCTGCGGGTCCCGGGAATCCACAACGTCCGGAATGCGCTCTGCGCCATCGCCGTGGCACATGCGTTGGGCGTGGGCGCGAATGCCATCGCCGCCGGGTTGACGCGCTATCGCGGTGTCGGTGGCCGCCTGGAGCCGCGCAGCGGTCCGAACGGTGCCCGCGTCGTCGACGACACGTACAACGCCAATCCCGACTCCATGCAGGCGGCCATCGCCTGGCTCGCCGGCATCGCAGGCCGGCGGCTCTTCGTCATGGGCGACATGGGCGAGCTCGGCGCGGCGGCCGCGACGATGCACGCCGAGATCGGTGCGTACGCGCGCGCGCAGCGTATCGACGCCCTCTATGCGCTGGGTCCGGAGAGCGCCGCCGCAGTCGCCGCGTTCGGCAATGGCGGGTCGCACTTCACCGACATCGAGCCGCTGGCGGCCGCGCTGACGTCCGCGTGCGACGCCACGACCACGGTGCTGGTCAAGGGTTCGCGCTGCATGCGGATGGAACGGGTGGTGGCGATGCTCGCCGTCGCTGCGCCGGCCATTGGGGGCGCCCACTGATGCTGCTCGCCCTCGCCAACTGGCTCGCGCAGGATGTTCGCGCCTTCAACGTCTTCAACTACATCACGCTGCGCGCCGTGCTCGCCACGCTGACGGCCCTGCTGATCTCGTTCATCGTCGGACCGGCGATGATCCGCAAGCTGACCGCCTACAAGATCGGGCAATCGGTGCGCGACGACGGCCCCAGCACCCATCTGGTGAAAGCCGGCACGCCGACGATGGGCGGCGCGCTGATCCTGGTGGCGATGGGGGTGGCGACCCTGCTCTGGGCCGATCTCACCAACCGCTTCGTGTGGGTCGTGCTGATCGTCACCTTCGGCCACGGGGTGATCGGCTGGGTCGACGACTATCGCAAGGTCGTCGACCGCAACCCGAAGGGGCTGCCCGGACGCTGGAAGTACTTCTGGCAATCGGTGATCGGGCTGGCCGCGGCGCTGTACCTGGCGGGCTCGGCGACGCTGCCGGCCGAGACCCAACTGATCGTACCGTTCTTCAAGTTCGTGACCTATCCGCTGGGCGTATTCGGCTTCATCCTGCTCACCTACTTCGTGATCGTGGGCACGTCGAACGCGGTGAACCTGACCGACGGTCTCGACGGCCTCGCCATCATGCCCACGGTGATGATCGGCAGCGCGCTCGGCATCTTTGCGTACGTGGCGGGCAACGTCGTGTTCGCACGCTATCTCGCGTTTCCGCACATCCCCGGCGCCGGCGAACTCACGGTGGTGTGCGCCGCGATGTCCGGGGCGGGGCTCGCGTTCCTGTGGTTCAACGCGTATCCGGCGGAGGTCTTCATGGGCGACGTCGGCGCCCTCGCGCTCGGCGCCGCGCTCGGTACCATCGCCGTCATCGTGCGCCAGGAGATCGTGCTGTTCATCATGGGCGGGGTGTTCGTGATGGAGACGCTGTCGGTGGTGCTGCAGGTGGCTTCCTTCAAGCTCACCGGCAAGCGCATCTTCCGCATGGCCCCGCTGCACCACCACTACGAACTCAAGGGCTGGAAGGAGACGCAGGTGGTGGTGCGCTTCTGGATCATCACCATGATGCTGGTCCTGTTCGGCCTGTCGACGCTGAAGCTGCGATGACGCTCACCGACCGACAGGCGCTGGTACTGGGTCTGGGCGCCACCGGCCTGTCGATGGCGCGCTGGCTCGCGGCGTCCGGCGCGAACGTCCGCATCGCCGACTCCCGCGACACGCCGCCCGCGCTCGCCGCCGCGCGCGCCGCATTGCCGGGTGTCCGCATCGACACCGGACCGTTTCGCGCCGCCAGTTTCGATGCCATCGACCTGGTTGCGATCAGTCCCGGCGTGCCGGTGGACACGCCGCTGGTCCAGGATGCGATGCACCGCGGTGTCGATGTCATGGGCGATGTCGAACTGTTCGCGCGGGCGCTCGATATCCTCGCCGGCGAACGGCGCCTGCCGCGCCCCCACGTGCTCGCGATCACGGGGTCGAACGGCAAGAGCACCGTCACCGAGATGACCGGCGCGCTGTGTCGCGCCGCCGGGCTCGGGACGCTGGTCGCCGGCAACATCGGCCTGCCGGTACTCGATGCACTGCTGGCGATCGAGCGCGGGGACCAGCCATGGCCCGACGCGATTGTCCTCGAATTGTCGAGCTTCCAGCTCGAGACCACGGCCAACCTGCGTCCCGACGCTGCCGTCGTTCTCAACGTCACCGCAGATCACCTCGACCGGCACGGCACGATGCAGGCCTACGCTGCGGCGAAGGCCCGCATCTTCGAGGGTGCCCGAATCCAGATCGTCAACCGCGACGATCCGGTTTCGCGGCGCCTGGCGCGTGCCGGCTCGCCGGTCCGGTCGTTCGGACTCGGCATGCCCGGCGGCGACCGCGTCTGGGGTCTCATGCGCAACGGCGGCGACTGGCTCGCGGAAGGCGCGCGCAAGATCCTCCCGGTGACCGCGCTGCGGCTGGCCGGGCTGCACAATGCCGGCAATGCGCTCGCTGCCCTGGCGTTGTGCCGCGCGATCGATCTCCCGTACGAGCCCCTGGCAAAGGCGCTGTCGGACTTCGAGGGCCTGCCACACCGCGTCCAGTTGTGCGGCGAGATCGGCGGACGCCGGTTCTACGACGATTCCAAGGGCACGAACGTCGGTGCGACGGTCGCGGCCCTCACCGGCATGCGCGAGCAGGTCGTGCTGATCGCCGGCGGCGATGCCAAGGGCCAGGACTTCGCCCCGCTGGCGGCCGCCGCAGCCCGCCATGCGCGGGCGGTGGTGCTGATCGGCCGCGATCGCGAGCGCATCGCCGAGGCGCTCGACGCCAGCGGGGTGAAGCTGATCCGCGCCGCCGACATGAACGATGCCGTGCGGCTGGCGTTCGACGCCTCGGCGCCCGGTGACGCCGTGATGTTGTCGCCGGCGTGCGCGAGCTTCGACATGTTCCGCGACTACCTGCACCGCGCCGAGGTGTTCCGGGCCGCGGTGGCGCAACTGAAGGAGCCGGCAGCATGCTCTACGCCGCGCTGAAGCGTCCGGCCCCGCGCCTCGCACCGATCGACGAACCCCTGCTGTGGTCCGGGGTGCTGCTGCTCGGGCTGGGCGTGGTGATGGTCTACTCGGCCTCGATCGCCATCGCCGAGATGGGGCGGCAGACCGGCTTCCATGCCCACTACTACCTGTTGCGGCACGCGGGGTTCCTGCTGTTGGGCCTGATGGCTGGCGCGATCGCCTTCCAGATGCCGGTCCGGTTGTGGCAGACCCTGGCGCCGTGGCTGTTCATGGGCAGCGCCGCGCTGCTCGTGATCGTCCTGATCCCCGGGGTCGGCCGCGAGGTCAATGGCAGTCAGCGCTGGTTGCGGGTGCCGGGCTTCGGTGTCCAGCCCTCGGAACTGGTGAAGCTTTGCGCCGTGCTCTACGCCGCCGATTACACCGTGCGCAAGGCCGCGTTCATGGGCAGCCTGCGGCGCGGCTTCATGCCGATGCTCGCCGTGATGCTGTTCGTCGGCATGCTGCTGCTGCAGGAGCCCGACTTCGGGGCCTTCGCCGTGATCACCGTGATCGCGATGGGCATCCTGTTTCTCGGCGGCATGAACTGGCGGCTGTTCGCGGCGCTGATTGTCTTGCTGGTGTTGGGGTTCGTGCTCCTGATCGTGATCTCCCCCTACCGGCTCCAGCGTGTGACGAGTTTCATGGATCCGTGGTCGGAACCGTTCGGCAAGGGTTACCAGTTGTCGCACGCGCTGATCGCCTTCGGCCGCGGCGAGTGGCTCGGCGTCGGGCTCGGCGCCAGCGTCGAGAAGCTCTTCTACCTGCCCGAAGCCCACACCGACTTCCTGCTTGCCGTGATCGCGGAAGAACTCGGCTTTGCCGGCGTGGCCGCGGTGATCGGCCTGTTCGTCTGGCTGGTGGCCCGGGCGTTCGCCGTCGGCGGCCAGGCCGCGAAGCTGGAGCGCTACTACGCCGCCCTGGTGGCGCAGGGCATCGGACTCTGGATCGGCGCCCAGGCACTGATCAACATCGGCGTGAACATGGGGGTGCTGCCGACCAAGGGACTCACCCTGCCGCTGTTGTCGTTCGGCGGCAGCGCTCTGGTCGTCAATGTCGTCGCCCTGGCCATCCTGCTGCGCGTCGATGCCGAGAACCGGGAACTGATGGGGGGGCGAAGCGCATGAGCCACCCGACGAGGGGCCCCGGAATTTCGGGGATCGGCGGTCGGGCGAATGCCTTCGGAGGCCGACACGGGGTCGTGGATCCTTCGGCGGCATCGGAAGGAGGCCGAAGCGCATGAGCCACCCGACGCGGGGCCCCGACAATGCCCGCACCATTCTCGTGCTGGCCGGCGGCACCGGGGGGCACGTGTTTCCCGCGCTGGCGGTTGCCGAGCACTTGCGCGGCCGTGGCTGGAGCGTCGTGTGGCTCGGCGCCCGGGCTGGCATGGAGGCCGATCTGGTGCCGCGTCACGGTTTCCCGATCCGCTTCATCCGCTTCGCGGGGCTGCGCGGCAAGGGCCTGCTGCGCAAGCTGATGCTCCCGTTGAATCTGCTCGTCGCGCTGTGGCAGTGCGCGATCGTGATCTTCCAGGTGCGGCCCGACGTGGTCCTGGGCATGGGTGGCTACATCTCGTTCCCCGGCGGACTCATGGCCGCCTTTCTCGGCCGGCCGCTGGTGCTGCATGAGCAGAACTCGATCGCCGGACTGGCGAACCGGGTGCTCGCGCGGATCGCCGATCGCCGCCTCGCCGGATTCCCCGGCGCGCTGCGCAAGGGTACGTGGACCGGGAACCCGGTCCGGGTCGATATTGCCGCGCTCCCCGCCCCCGCGGAGCGATTTGCCGGGC
>JAYTTO010000356.1:0-6054 GCA_043744975.1 Betaproteobacteria bacterium
TGCTGCTGGCGGGCTGCTTCACCGTCTGGGTCCGCGCCCAGCCGGAGGAACACATGTCGCGGGTGGCCGCGCAGGGCGACTTCCGCCCGATGGCGGGCAACGAGGAAGCCATGAACGACCTGCGGCGCATCCTGGCTGCACGCGCGCCGCTGTACGGCAAGGCGGACGCCACGATCGACACCTCCGGGCGCACGCCCGACGAGAGCCTGCTCGCGCTGCGCAGCGCCGTGGCGGCACTGAACTAACTCATCCGGAACCTACATCCCATGGCCAACGTCGCGATCGCCGCTATCACTGAATCGTCCCCCTCTCTGGTCGACTACCAGACCGAGCCGTCGCGCTATCGTCACTGGAAGCTGGCGTTCGACGGCCGCGTCGCGACGCTGACGATGGACGTGGACGAGGCCGGCGGCCTGCGACCCGGCTATCGCCTCAAGCTCAACTCCTACGACCTCGGCGTCGACATCGAGCTCTACGACGCCCTGCAGCGCATCCGCTTCGAGCACCCGGAAGTCGCAACCGTGGTGCTGACCAGCGCACGCGACCGCATCTTCTGCTCGGGCGCCAACATTTTCATGCTTGGGCTCTCCAGCCATGTGTGGAAGGTGAACTTCTGCAAGTTCACCAACGAGACGCGCAACGGCATCGAGGATTCCAGCGCGCATTCCGGGCTGAAGTTCATCGCGGCCTGCAACGGTACCACTGCCGGCGGCGGCTATGAGGTCGCGCTCGCGTGCGACGAGATCATCCTGATCGACGACCGGTCCTCAGCGGTGAGCCTGCCGGAAGTGCCGCTGCTGGGTGTGCTGCCCGGTACCGGCGGCCTGACCCGGCTGACCGACAAGCGCAAGGTGAGGCGCGATCTCGCCGACGTCTTCTCGACCACGACCGAAGGCGTACGCGGCGCTCGCGCCAAGGCGTGGCGCCTGGTGGACGAGTTGGTCAAGCCGGCGCAGTTCGCGAGCCGGGTGCGCGAACGTGCGCTCGAACTCGCGGCGGCGAGCGACCGTCCGGCCGATGGCGCGGGCGTTGCGCTGACGCCGCTCGACCGCACCATCGACGCCGCCGGCTATCACTACAGTTGTGTCGACGCGCTGGTCGATCGCGACAGCCGCCGCGTGACGCTGCGCGTGACGGCGCCGGAGCAAGCGCCGCCGCAGGACATTGACACCATCGCCAGCCTCGGGGCGCAGTGGTGGCCGCTGCGCATGGCGCGTGAACTCGACGACGCCATCCTGATGCTGCGGACCAACGAGGCCGAACTTGGCACCTGGCTGCTCGAGACCAGCGGCGACGCCGCGCACGTGCTGGCGGTCGACGCATCGCTCGTGGCGCACGCCGCGCACTGGTTCGTGCGCGAGACCGTCGGCATGCTGCGGCGGACGCTGGCGCGGCTCGACGTGTCGTCGCGCACGCTGTTCGCACTGATCACGCCGGGCTCGTGCTGCGCCGGCACGCTGCTGGAACTGGCCCTCGCGGCCGACCGGAGCTACATGCTGAAGCTGCCGGACGACGGCAATGCGCCAGCCATTGCGTTGTCGGCGATGAACTTCGGGCCGCTGCCGGCGGTGTACCGGCAGACCCGCATCGACGCGCGCTTCTACGGCGAAGCCGGGCCGATCGCGGCGATTCGCGCGACGATGGGCCGCAGCCTGTTGGCGGAAGAGGCCGAGGCGCTCGGCCTGATCACCGCGGCGCCCGACGACCTCGACTGGGACGACGAGATCCGCATCGCCCTTGAGGAGCGCGCGAGCCTGTCGCCGGATGCGTTGACCGGCATGGAAGCGAACCTGCGCTTCGGTGGCGCCGAGACCATGGAGACGCGCATCTTCGGCCGCCTTACCGCATGGCAGAACTGGATCTTCCAGCGGCCCAACGCGGTGGGCGAGGGCGGCGCCCTCAAGGTCTTCGGCACCGGCCACAAGGCCGCCTTCAACTGGGAACGCGTCTGACGCCGGGCAACGCTGCGCGCCTCCTGCACACCGCCCTCGCATACGAACAAACGATCGGAGATACCCCGTGAGCATCAACTACAGCGAGAAGATCCCGAACAACGTCGACCTCGGCAGCGACCGTTCGCTGCAGCGTGCGCTCGAACACTGGCAGCCCGCCTTCCTCGACTGGTGGGGCGACATGGGGCCCGACGGCACGGCCTCGACCGATGTCTACCTGCGCACCGCGGTGAGTGTGGAACCGGGCGGCTGGGCGCACTTCGGGCACGTGAAGATGCCCGACTACCGCTGGGGTATCTTTCTCAATCCGGCGGAGACCGACCGCCGCATCCACTTCGGCGATCACCTCGGCGAGCCGGCTTGGCAGGAAGTGCCGGGCGAGCACCGTGCCAACCTGCGCCGCATCATCGTCACCCAGGGCGATACCGAGCCGGCCTCGGTCGAGCAGCAGCGGCATCTCGGCGCCACCGCACCGTCGATGTACGACCTGCGCAACCTGTTCCAGATCAACGTCGAGGAAGGCCGGCACCTGTGGGCGATGGTCTACCTGCTGCATCGCCACTTCGGCCGCGACGGCCGCGAGGAGGCCGAGGCTCTGCTCCAGCGGCGCTCCGGCGACCAGGACAACCCGCGCATCCTCGGTGCGTTCAACGAGCAGACACCGGACTGGCTGTCGTTCTTCATGTTCACCTTCTTCACCGACCGCGACGGCAAGTTCCAGCTCTGCGCGCTGGCCGAGTCCGCGTTCGATCCGCTGGCGCGCACGACGAAGTTCATGTTGACCGAGGAAGCGCATCACATGTTTGTCGGCGAATCCGGCATCGCCCGCATTCTCCAACGCACCTGCGCGGCGATGACGCAGCAGCGCACCGACGATCCGGCGCAGCTGCGCGCACTCGGCGTCGTCGACCTGCCAACGATCCAGCGCTATCTCAACTTCCACTACAGCGTGACGCTCGACCTGTTCGGCGCCGATGTCTCGTCGAACGCCGCCACCTTCTACAGTTCGGGCATCAAGGGCCGGTTCGAGGAAGGCAAGCAGACGGATGACCACCGGCTGAAGGAATTGACCTATCCGGTGATCGACGTGGTCGACGGCAAGCTGATGTCGCGCGAGGCGCCGGCGCTCAATGCACTGAACGAGAAGTTGCGCGACGACTACATCCGCGACACGATCGCCGGCATCGGCCGCTGGAACAAGGTGATGCAGAAGAACGGCGTCGACTTCCAACTGATCGTGCCGCACAAGGCGTTCAACCGGCAGATCGGTTCGTTCGCGGGCGTGAAGGTATCGCCCGACGGCCGCGTGATCGCGCCGGTCGAATGGGAAGCGAACGTTCGCGACTGGCTGCCGACGGCGGAGGACCGCAACTACGTGCAGTCGCTGATGGGCCGCGTGGTCGAGCCCGGCAAGTTCGCCAACTGGATCGCGCCGCCGCCGATGGGCATCAACAAGCAGCCCGTCGATTTCGAATACGTCCGTTTCGGATGACATCCCACCCAGCCTGCGCTGCGCTGCGGCTTTCCCCCGAGGGGGCGCGGCATCCTCGGGGGACCCTGCGGACGCCGCCGTTCTGCTGGCAACAGGGAGTGTTTTCATGAATGCGGTCGCCGAACGCATCCAGCAGCACCTGATCGATCCGGAGATCTGCATCCGGTGCAACACCTGCGAGGAAACCTGTCCGCAGGACGCCATCACCCATGACTCTCGTAACTACGTCGTCGACGCCACGGCTTGCAACGCCTGCAACGCCTGCATCGCGCCGTGCCCGACCGGCGCGATCGACAACTGGCGTCAGGTCGCGCAGGCGCAGGCGTACACGCTGGAGGAACAGCTCTCGTGGGACGAACTGCCGGCGCCGGTCGCGGCCGATCCGGATGACACGTCCAAGCTGCCGGAGGAAGTGAGCCGGCTCGAAGCGGAGGTGGTGCTCGGGCAGGGCGGGTCGGCGGTGGCGCCGTGGTCCGCGGCGAAGCCCTCGATCAACCTGTTCGGCGTCCGTGCGCCGGCCATCGCCACCGTGAGCGGCAATTTCCGGCTGACGGGGCCGGACGCCAGCGCCGACGTGCGCCACATCGTCCTCGACTTCGGCAATGCCGCCTTCCCGGTGCTCGAAGGGCAGTCGATCGGCATCCTCCCGCCCGGCACCGATGCCGGCGGCAAGCCGCACTATCTGCGTCTCTATTCGGTGGCGAGCGCGCGCGACGGCGAACGCCCGGGGCACAACAACGTCGCGTTGACGGTCAAGCGGGTCACCGTGGACCACGAGGGGCGCCCGACGGCCGGTGTCGCGTCCAACTATCTCTGCGATCTCGCGAAGGGCGATACAGTCCAAGTGGTGGGCCCGTACGGCACGACCTACCTGATGCCGAACCACCCGGGCTCGAACCTGCTGATGATCTGCACCGGCACCGGTTCGGCGCCGATGCGCGCGATGACCGAATGGCGGCGCCGGCACCAGGGGACCGGCGAGACCGGCAGGCTGATGCTGTTCTTCGGCGCGCGGTCGGCCGACGAACTGCCGTATCACGGGCCGCTGCTGAAACTGCCGTCGGCGTTCATCGACGTGAACCTCGCGTTCTCGCGCGCCACCGACCAGCCGCGCCGCTATGTGCAGGACGCGATCCGCGCTCGCGCGGCGGATGTCGCGCCGCTGCTGGCCGATGCCGAGACCCACATCTACATCTGCGGTCTGAAGGGCATGGAAGCGGGCGTCGACAGCGCATTCGCGGACGTCTGCCGCGATCACGGCATCGACTGGAACACCCTGCGGCCGGCAATGCTCGCCAAAGGCCGGTACCACGTCGAAACGTATTGACCCCCCCAGCCTTCCTTCGGTCGGCACCCCCAATGGGGGGCCAGCGCGCTTCGGAGCGGCCGGGCGCGCGCTGTGTCCCTGCGCTTGATGCCGTACCCCAGTCTCTCTTCGGTGGGCAGCTAGACGTCTACCCGTTGCGCTCCACAGTCAGACCGCCAGGCAGTTCTCCACGCGCCAGCCGTAGAGCCACTCGACCGCGTCGTAGAAACGCTCCGGCGTGCGGTCCTTCCAGAGGTCGTTGCGTACCAGGCGCTCGACGCCCTTGGCGTGGTAGATGCGCCCCATCTCGCGTGCCGAGAGCACAACCCGGGCCGTGCGCGCGACGCGCGAACGCTCGTACAGCACGAACGCCTTCGCGAAATCGCCGTCGTGCACGCGCAGCGCCTCGCCCAGCGTCACGCCGTCCTCCATTGCCATGCAGGCACCCTGCGCCAGGTATTGCAGCATCGGATGCGCGGCATCGCCCAGCAGGGTGGCGCGGCCGAAGGTCCAGGTGGCGATCGGGTCGCGGTCGGCGGTGGCCCAGCGGCGCCAGTTGTTCGGCAGCTCGATGAGTTGGCGTGCGCGCGGGCAGATGCCCTCGAAGTAGCTCTGCACTTCTTCGCGGCTGCCGTCGGTGACGCTCCATTCCTCGACTTCGCGGCTGTGGAAGGTGACCACGACGTTGTACTGCCGGCCACCGCGCAGCGGGTAGTGGACGAGGTGGCAGTCGGGGCCGACCCAGATGCTGGCGGCGTTCCACTGCAGGTCGGCCGGGAAGGCGTCCTTCTCGACCACGGCGCGATACACCACATGACCCGAGACGCGCGCGGCATCGCCGACGTATTGCTGGCGCACCGCCGACTTGACGCCGTCGGCGCCGATCAGCGCGATGCCGCGATGACTGCCGCCCTTGGCATCGTGGACCGTGACGCCCGCATCGTCCTGCTCGATATGCGCCACCTGGGTCGAGGTCACGAACTCGATGCGACCGGTCGCCTGCGCGCCCTCGAGCAGCGACAGATGGACGTCGGCGCGATGGATCACGGCATATGGATTGCCGAAGCGGGCCCGGAACGCCTCGCCCACCGGAATGCGGCCGACCAGCGTCTCGTCCATCGCATCGTGCATGACCAACTCGTCGGTGTAGACCGCCCGGCTGCGGGCGATCTCGCCGATGCCCATCGCATCGAACGCCGAGAAGGCGTTGGGTCCGAGCTGGATGCCGGCACCGATCTCGCCGATGGCCGGCGACTGCTCCAGCACCTTGACGCCGAAGCCTTGTCGCGCCAGCGCCAGCGCCG
>JAYTTO010000357.1:0-4239 GCA_043744975.1 Betaproteobacteria bacterium
GCCGCTGGTCGCCGTGCCGGGCGCCGACACACGGGAGCCTTCGTCCTCCGACGAGATGTGGGGACAAGTCCCGCCGGCAAAACCGCCGGCCAGCCAGCCTAGACCGGTGTAGACCGCGACCCGCTGCTTGCCGTCCGGCCCGAGGTAGGTCATCGGGTTGCCGACGATCCCGCACTCGAGCTGCTTCTGGAACAGGACCTTGCCGGTGGTCGCGTCGATGGCCCGGAACCACTTGTCGAGCGTGCCGTAGAACACGATGTTGCCGGCGGTCGCCAGCACGCCGCCATACAGGGGCAGGGGCTCCTGCACGCTCCAGACGCGGGTTCCCTTGGCGGCGTCCCAGGCGATGAGTTCACCCATGAACCCGCCCGGCGCCGGTGCGAACTTGAGCGCGGCGCCCATGAACGGCGTGCCGGCGATGAACTGTGCCTTGAGCGGTTCGAGGTTGTCGCAGAAGTTGATGCTCGGAATATAGAACAGCTTGGTCGCGGGAGAGTAGGCAGACGGCTCGAAATCCTTGGCCCCGAGCGGCGACGGACAGATGCCCTTGGTGACATGGCCCTGGTGCGGCTCCATCGCCGGATTGACTGCCGGGGCACCCGTGGCGAGATCGACATGGTCGGCCCACGTGACGTGGCCATACTTGTTCGCAATCAGCACTTCGCCGGTCGCTGCGTCCAGGGTGTACGCAAAGCCGTTCTTGTCGAAGTGCACGATGACCTTGCGCATGACGCCGCCGATCTCGAGTGAGGTGACGATGCTCTCGTTCACCGAGTCGTAATCCCAGCCGTCATGAGCCGTGACCTGGTAGGCCCAGACCGCCTGGCCGGTGTCGGGATTGCGGGCGAAGATGGTTGAGCCCCACTTGTTGTCGCCGGGGCGCATGTCCGGATTCCACACCCCCGGATTCGCCGTGCCGTAGTAGAGCAGGTTCAAGTCCGGGTCGTAGGTGAACCAGGCCCAGGCGGTGGCGCCGCCCTGACGCCACATGGTGCCCGGCCAGCTCGTCGAGCCGAGATCGGTGCCGCGATCCTTGGCATAGAACGGGTGGAACCCGCGCCCGATCAGGACGTCGGCATCCGGCCCGGTGCCGTAGGCCTTCCACACCGGTTTGCCGGTGTGGACATTGAGCGCCTGCACCCAGCCGCGGATGCCGAGTTCGGCCCCGGCGTTGCCCACGATCACCTTGTCCTTGATGACGATGGGCGCACCCGTGAGCGTCTCGCCGGTTGCCGGGTTGGCGAGCACGGCACGCCAGACCAGGCGGCCGGTGACGGCATCGACGGCGACTGTGGTGCCGTCGAGGACGTTGTAGATGATCTTGCCGTTGGCGTAGGCAGCCCCGCGATTGACGATGTCGCAACAGGCCACACCACGTGCGTACTCGTTCGGATGCGGATCGAAGGTCCACCTGACCTGGCCGGGGAGGTCGAGATCCAGGGCGATCAACCGGTTCGGGAATGGCGTGACGATGTACATCGTCTTGCCGACAACGAGCGGCTGCCCCTGGTGGCTCGCCTTCGACCCGGTCGGATGCGTGAACTCCTCGATCAGTCCGGCGGCATTGGTCGATGTGATCTGGTCGAGGTTGCTGAAACGGGTGCCCTGGGCAGTGCCGGCGGCGGTCGTCCATTCGGCGCCGGACTGCGCGTAAGCCGCGGTCGGGCTAACGACGCTGGCGGCCAGCAGTGAGCAGGCGAACAGCGCCGCCGAGCCAGCGCGGGAGCGGCATGAGTGGGGCCGTCCGGGCGATCCCGGACGGTACTGCTGTGGATTGAATGCCATGTGATTATCTCCTTTTGGGTGCGCTGTCTGTCCATGCGCCGGGGAATGCTGTCTGTCTGTCGCGGCGCCGTCGATCCGCGTCTGCGACGGGCTGGCGATCAGCAGCAGATGTGCCAATGGCAGCCGCAACCGGGAGACGTCGACGTAAGTACATGCAGAAAATGGGAAAAAATACCATAAATTATAAAATATGGGAATAAACACCACAAAATGCGGAAAGATCCGTTGCCGAAAGGAGACATGAAACCGATCGCCACGTTGGGCCGGCGCCTGCCGTCGGCGCCCGCGCATCCCGCGACGCCCAAGCTGAGAGCCACGCTCGCCAGGAGCGCCGATGCCGCGCACCGCCGGTCGATCGAGTGTCTCGATGCGACGACAGGCTCGGTGTCGGCGCTGTCGGCGCGCCCGCGTCGATCTCGCTGTCGAGCGCGGAGGTGGCCGCGTCCAGGGCCGGGATCGGCGCATCCTTCAGGAGACACTGAGCCGGTGCCCGGTAGACTACCGGCATGGCCCGTATCCATCCCCACGGCTGGCGCCAGGTCGAGGCGCTCGGCGCGGCGCAGCGCGAGATCGAAACGCTGTCCCGCCTCGCTGCCGGATTGCCGGACGACTACACCGTGTTCCACGGCGTGCATTGGACCCGCCTCGACAAGGGCTGCTCGATCTTTGGCGAGATCGACTTCGCGATCGTTGCCCCGAGCGGGCGGGTGCTGCTGATCGAGCAGAAGTCCGGCCTGCTCTCCGAGACCGACGACGGCTTGGTCAAAATGTACGGCAAGACCGCCAAGAATGTCCCGCTGCAGATCGCGCGCAATGCGGAGGCGCTGCACTCCCGCTACAGCCGCGCGCACGCCGCGGACAAGCTGCGGCTCGAGACCATGTTGTACTGTCCGGACTACACCGTTCGCCACCGGGCGATCGCGGGTCTCGAAGCCGAGCGGATCATCGATGCCTCGCGCCGCGAGACGTTGGTTGCGGCGATCTGCGCCGCATTGCCGCTCGACGAACCGGACTCGCCGCAGATAGCCTCGGTGTTCCGGTTCTTCGGCGACCTGCTCGATCTCGTGCCCGAGGTCGGCGCCGTGGCCGGCACGGTGGAAGCGCTCTACACGCGATTGTCGGGCGGGCTCGCGGAGTGGGGGCGGCGCATCGAGGTCGAGCCGTTCCGGCTGCGGGTGGTGGGCACCGCCGGTTCCGGCAAGACGCAACTGGCGATGGCGGTGCTGCGCGACTGCGCGCAGGCGGGGCGACGGGCGCTGTATGTCTGCTACAACCGGCCGCTCGCCGACCACGTCGCGCGGATCGCGCCGACACGGGCGGAAGTGGCCACCTATCACCAGCTCTGCGAGCGGGTTGCCCGTAGCGTCGGCCAGCGCCCGGACTTCTCGCAGTCAGGCGCTTTCGCCGCGCTCGAACACACGTTCGCCAATGCGCCGGTGCACGACCGCTGGCGTTTCGACGACATCGTGGTCGACGAAGGTCAGGATTTCGATGCGGCATGGCGCGATCCGCTGCTGCGGTTGCTGGCCGAGCGCGGCCGCGCGTGGTGGCTCGAGGATCCGATGCAGAACCTCTACGAACGTCCGCCGGTCGAGCTGCCCGGGTGGGTGACGCTGCGCGCCGACACCAACTACCGCAGCCCCGGCGACATCCTCGATCACCTCAACCGCCTGCTGGGTCCGGGCCGCGAGGTGAAGGGGGCCAGTCCGCTGCACGGGTCCGACGTGCAGATCATCGATTACGAGGCAACAGCCGGGCTCGTCGACGCCACCAAGAGCGCGATCACGCACTGCATCGGGGTCGGGTTCGCTCGCACGATGATCGCGGTGCTGACTTTTCGCGGGCGCGAACATTCCGCGCTCGCCAGCTACACGCAGCTCGGGCCGCACAAGCTCCGGACGCCCACCGGACGCTACGACCTGCTCGGCAGCCCGGAGTACAGCGAGGGCGAACTGCTGCTCGATTCGGTCTACCGGTTCAAGGGCCAATCGGCGCCGTGCGTCATCCTGACCGAGATCGATTTCGAGGAACTCGACGAGCGGGCACTGCGGCGACTCTTCGTCGGCGCCACCCGTGCCACCATGAAGCTGGTGCTGGTGATGTCGCGACGGGCGGCGCAGGCGCTGCTGGCGCGGGTGGGCTGAAGATCGACGGCACGGACGCCGCCGGGCCGGAGGACTACGCGGGTAACGGACCCGCCGACGCCGCTCCCCCGCGATCGAAACTGCGCCGGGATTCGCGGGCGGCAAGTCACGTGACCCTCGATGCGGTGGCCGAAGCGGCAGGGCTGCGCAAGGGCGGCGTGCTATATCACTTCCAGACCAGGGAGGCGATGCTGGTCGCCGCTGGTGCAGTGGATGGTCGACACCTTCAGCGATGTGTATGCGGATGCGCAGGCGAGGATGGACGACGACCCATGCGTGCATGATGGAGGCGATGGTGGAAGCGGTGTTC
>JAYTTO010000358.1:0-13211 GCA_043744975.1 Betaproteobacteria bacterium
TGCGCCGGCCTCGAAGCGCGCCGGCAGGTCGGGATTGGCGATGAACGATGCGCCGAACACCGCGGCGTCCGCCTTGCCGGCAGCGATCAGCGCCTCGGCGCTCTGTTGCGTGAGGCCGCCACCGGCGAAATAGGCACCCTTCACCAGCGGGCGCAGCAGCGAGTGGAAATCGTATGCGCCGCCGAACAATGCCACGTGCACATAGGCCAGACCTTTGCTGCCGATGATCGAGACCAGCGTGCGGTAGGTGTCGGCCGGATTGGCATCCGAGATGTCGTTGAACTGCATGCCCGGCGAGAGCTTGATGCCGACCCGGTCGGCGCCGACGGCCGCGATCATGGCATCGAGCACCTCGACGACGAAGCGCGAACGGTTGACGGCGCTGCCGCCGTAGCCATCGATCCTCAGGTTGGCGTTCGACGACAGGAACTGCATCGGCAGATAGCCCGACGCGGAATGCAGTTCGACGCCATCGAAGCCGGCTTCGAGCGCGAGCCGCGCGGCATTGCCGTACTCGGCGACCACACCGGCGATCTCGCTCGTCTCCAGGGCCCGCGGCGTCACGTGATCCTTCAGGCCTTCGGTGGTGTACGACTGGCCTTCGGGCCGGACCGCGGACGGCGCCACCGGCGTCGCGCCGCCCGGCAGCATCGACGGATGCGAGATGCGGCCGGCGTACATGATCTGGGCGACGATGGTGCCGCCCTTCGCATGCACGGCCACCGTCACTTTTTTCCAGCCGGCGACCTGTTCAAGTGTGTGTAGTCCGGGGGTGCCGAGATAGCCCTTGCCCAGCGCAGCCGGATAGATGCCTTCGCTGATGATCAGGCCCGCACCCGAGCGTTGCGCGTAAAAGGTCGGGACGACGGCGCCAGGAACGCCACCGGCGTCGGCGCGCGAGCGCGACATCGGCGCCATGACGATGCGGTTGCGAAGCGAGAGACTGCCGGCCTTGACCGGCGTGAAGAGGTTGTTGCTCATTCGATTGCCTTTCGTGCGTGATCGTTGGCGGCCGGCATCAGACCGCCTCGGGAATGGTGCCCATGCGGCCCGCCGCGTAGTCCTGGCGGGCCTGGACGATTTCTTCGTGGGTATTCATGACGAACGGACCCCACGACACCACCGGTTCGTCGATCGGTTCGCCGCCGATGACCAGCAGTTCGGTGGCTGCGGTGGCAGTGACGACGATCAATCCGGCGGTCGCCGGGAACAGCGCGAGTTCGCCTGCGCCGATGCGGCGGCCGCTTGTGGTCACCGCGCCCGACACCACGTAGATCGCCGCGTTGTGCGTCGCCGGCAGATCGAAGCTCACGGTGCCCCCGGCATCGAGCGCAGCATGCATCAGCGCCACCGGCGTGAAGCTGTGCGCGGGGCCCTTCACGCCGCCGTGGGTGCCGGCGATGATCCGGACCCGCACCCCGTCGCCGCTCACCACCGGGATCTGTTCGGCCGGCAGTTCCTGGTAGCCCGACGGCCGCATCTTCTGCGCCGCCGGCAGGTTGAGCCATAACTGCACCCCGTGGAGCACACCGCCCCGGCGGGCGAACTCGCGCTCGCGGTACTCCGCATGCACGATGCCCGACGCAGCGGTCATCCACTGCACCCCGCCCGGGCGCAACTGGCCGATGTGGCCGAGCGAGTCGCGGTGTTCCATGGCGCCGTCGAACAGCACGGTGACGGTTTCGAAACCGCGATGCGGATGCGGCGACAGCCCGCCGAAATCGCCCGGCGCCACCGGCGTGGGACCGAAGTGGTCGAGCATGATCCACGGATCGACGAAGTCGATGTCCGGGCCCGGGAACGAACGGGCGACCAGGAGGCCCGGCGCGGGCTCCGCCGGGTGACTCGGCACGACTGCCAACAGTTGGCGGTTCATGTCAGTACCGCCCGGCCGTCCGAAGGTGCTGACGCGCCCCCTCGGGGGGCAGCGAACGAAGAGAGCGTGGGGGGGTTGTTCACTCTAGTGTCCGAGGTAGGTCTCGATGACGCGTTCGTCGGCCTGGACTTCGTCCATGGTGCCTTCGGCGAGCAGCTTGCCCTGGTGCAGGACGGTCACCTTGCGGGCGATCATGCGCACGAACGCCATGTCGTGTTCGATCACGACCAGCGAGCGGCCGGCCGTGATCTTGTTGAGCAGTTCGGCGGTCAGTTCGCGCTCGCGCGGGCTCATGCCCGCGACCGGCTCGTCGAGCAGCAGCAACTCGGGCTCCTGCATCAGCAGCATCCCGATCTCGAGCCATTGCTTCTGGCCGTGCGAGAGCAGTCCAGCCTTGGTGCGAAGCTGGTCGCGCAGGAAGATCTGGTCCGCCTGGGCCTCGATGCATCCGGCGATCTCCTGCGTGCGGCGGAAGAACAGCGACCCGATCACGTTGCGCTTCTTCGGATAGGAGATCTCGAGGTTCTCGAACACCGTAAGGTCCTCGTACACCGACGGGTTCTGGAACTTGCGGCCGACGCCGGCGCGCGTGATCTGATACTCCATCATCTCCGAGAGTTCGAGGTTACGGAACTTGATCGTGCCGCTGGTAGGCTTGGTCTTGCCGCAGATCATGTCGAGCAGCGTGGTCTTGCCGGCGCCGTTGGGGCCGATCACGCAGCGCAACTCGTCCTGCTCGACATAGAAGTTGAGCCCGTCGACAGCCTTGAAGCCGTCGAAGGAGACGGTGAGTCCATCCACCTGGAGGATCAGGGCGGCCATCAGCAGCGTCCGCCGAGCCGCCTCAAGGACGCTGGCCCCCCATTGGGGGGTGCCGACCAGAGCAAGGCTGGGGGGGTTGTCATGTCAGGATTTGCCGCGGAGGCGGTCGAGCAGGCCGGCGATGCCCTGGGGCAGGAACATGGGCACCACGATGAACAAGGTGCCGATGAAGTAGAACCAGTGCTCGGCGAAGTTCTCCGAGAACGTGGTCTTCGCGTACCCGACGATCAGAGCGCCGTACACGGCGCCGACCAATGAAAGCCGGCCGCCCACCGCGGCATAGATCACCATCTCGATCGACGGCACGATCCCGACCAGCGACGGCGAGGCGAGTCCGACCTGCATCGTGAACATGGCCCCGCCGATGGCCGAGATTACGGCACCGACGGCGAAGATGAAGGCTTTGAACATCGCCGGGTCGTAACCGGAGAAACGCACGCGATCCTCGCGGTCGCGAATCGCGACCAGGACCTTGCCAAAGCGGCTGCGGATGATGAACATCCCGGCCAGTACCGACAGCAGCAGCAGCACCACGGTGACGAAGTACATCCCGCGCTTGGCGCTCGCGGTGTCGAGGTCGATGCCGACGAAGGTCTTGAAATCGGTGATGCCGTTGACCCCGCCGGTGACGCCCTGCTGCCCGATGATGACGATCGCCATGATCGAGGCCAGCGCCAGCGTGATGATGGAGAAGTAGACGCCGCCGACGCGCTTGCGGAAATTCGCGTAGGCCAGAACGAACGCCACCGTGGCGGGAATGACGACGATCGCGGCCAGCGCGACCCAGAGGTGATGGAACGGCTCCCACCACCAGGGCAGCACCTCGACGCTGTTCCACACCATGAAGTCGGGCAGCGTCGACCCGTAGAACTGCGACAGCGCGCTGCCGGTGTTGTCCTGGGCGGCTGCCTCGAGCTTGAGGAACATCGCCATCAGGTAGCCGCCGAGGCCGAAGAAGATGCCCTGGCCCAGGCTCAGGATGCCGCCGTAGCCCCAGATCAGCACGATGGCGACCGCGGGAAACGCGAGACACAGGTACTTCGCCGCGAGGCCCAGGCGAAAATCGCCGAGGAACGACGGGATCGCGATCAGCAGCAACGCCGCGAGGATCGGGAGCCCGAGCTGCATCAGCAGCGCGATCGGCTGCTGCCGGGGTTCCACTGCGACGTCGGCGACGACCAGGGGCGGTTCGGAAATGCCGTTGGCCATCAGCGCCTCACCTTGGCTGCAAACAATCCGTTGGGGCGGAAATAGAGCGCGACGATCACCAGCAGCAGGATCGTGGCCTTGGCCATGGAACCGGTCAGCAGGAATTCGAGAGTGGATTGCATCTGGCCGATCAGGAATGCCGACGCGAAGGTGCCGAGCAGGCTCTCGACACCGCCGAACACCACCACGATGAAGGTATCCACGATGTACTGCTGACCCGTCACCGGACCGGTCGACGCCAGCATCGTGAACGACGAGCCGGCGATGCCGGCCAGGCCGCAACCAAGCGCGAACGACATCGCGTCAACGCGTTCGGTGTTGATGCCCGCGGCGCCGCTCATGGCGCGGTTCTGGGTGACGGCGCGGATCCGCAGACCCCAGCGGGTCTTGAACAACAGCAGGTAGACCGCCGCGGAGACCGCCAGCGTCAGCCCGACGATGAAGATGCGGTTGAGCGGAATCTGGATATCACCGCTGACTTTCCAGGCACCCTGGAGCCAGCTCACGGTCGGCACGCCGACATCCTTTGGGCCGAAGATGTGCCGAAAGGCCTGCTGCAGCACCAGGGACAGTCCCCAGGTGGCGAGCATGGTGTCGAGCGGCCGCTGGTAGAGGAAGCGGATGAGGCCGCGTTCGAGCAGGAAGCCGAACACGAACGTGACCACAAAGGCGAACACGATGCCGACGAGGAAATAGACACCCATCAGCGACGGCATGAATTTCTCGAACAGCAGCGCCGTGGCGTAGGTAGCGTAAGCACCCATGGCCATGAGTTCGCCGTGGGCCATGTTGATGACGCCCATCAGGCCGAAGACGATCGCCAGCCCGAGCGCCATCAGCACCAGGACCGTGAACAGCGACAGGCCGTTGAAAGCCTGCATGACGAGGATGTCGAACGTCATCGCAGAAGCAACCAAATTTGCCAACAGGACCGTCCGGTGGACGGTCGTGGATCCGGGTGCGGGAACCGGACAGCGCCCGGAGCGGCTGGCGCTGTCCGGTCCTGCCACCGGCCCAGGGAAAGGCCGGTGGCGTCCGCTCGTTTCTGGACAGCGGTCAGAGCTTCGGGAACGGGTTCGGCTCGATCAGCGGCGACTCGAAGATCATGTCGATCTGACCGTCCTTGCGGAAGGTGCCGATGCGGGCGTGCTTGTACAGGTGATGGTTGGAGGCGTGGAACTTGATCTTGCCTTCCGGACCCTCGAACTCGAGACCAGCCGACGCGGCAACCACGGCCGGGACATCGAAGCTCTTGGCCTTCTCGGCCGCCAGCTTCCACAGGTAGACCGAGGTATAGCCGCAGGCCAGCGTGTCACCGGTGACCCGGTTGGCGCCGTACTTGGCCTTGAATGCCTTGACAAACTTCTCGTTGGCGGGGTTCTTGAGGCTCTGGAAATAACCCATGCAGGACAGGAAGCCTTCGAGGTTCTCGGGGCCGATACCGGACGCTTCTTCCTCGGAAACCGCCAGGGCCAGGAGCGCCTGGTTCTTGCCGGTCAGGCCGGCGGCAACGAGCTGCTTGTAGAACGCCACGTTGGAACCACCGACGACCGTGGAGAGGATGACATCGGGCTTGGCGGCCTTGATCTTGTTCACCTCGGAGGCGAACTCGATCGAGCCCAGCGGGTAGTAGCTCTCGCCCACCACGGTGCCGCCGGCCTTCGCGATGGTCGGCTTCGCGAGCTTGTTGGTCGTGCGCGGCCAGATGTAGTCGGAGCCGATCAGGTAGAACTTCTTGCCCTTGTGCTGGGCCAGCCAGTTGACGGCAGCCACGACGGACTGCGTTGCTTCCTGCGCCGTGTAGAGGATGTTCGGGGACTGCTCCAGACCTTCGTAGTAGGTCGGGTAGTACAACAGGCCCTTCAGCTTCTCGACCACCGGCAGCGTCGCCTTGCGCGAGGCCGACGTGTAGCAGCCGAAGATCGCGGCGACCTTGTCCTTCTCGAGCAGCTTGCGCGCCTTCTCGGCGAAGGTGGGCCAGTCGCTGGCGCCGTCCTCGACGATGGTCTCGATCTGGCGGCCCATGACGCCGCCCGCCTTGTTGATCTCCTCGATTGCGAGCTTCTCGGCGTCGACCACCGAGGCTTCGGCAATCGCGATGGTGCCCGTCAGGGAATGCAGGATGCCGACCTTGACGGTTTCGGCCGCACCGGCGGTGCGGATGTTGATCATCGGAAACGGCAGGGCGCTCGCCGCGGCAACCGCCCCCGAAGTCTTGATGAATTTGCGTCTGTCGAAATTGCTCACGGTAAGGTCCCTTCGCGTTATGAATACACGTTTATGCGATTGATGATGACTGCGGCACGGCTACCAGACTGCCGTCCAGCCGGATGAATGAAAAGGCCCGCGCGCCGACTCGTGATCGGTGCGCGGGCCTCATTGCCATGAGATCGACGGGACATCCTTGTCCGCTCGCGATCGAGTCCGACTGAATTCGATGAGCATTCGAGACCGATCCGCTCTCCACAGACCGCCTCCAGCTCGCGACAATGGTTTGCAAATAGAAAGCCACCGCTGGCAGCGGCCACGCCCCACGATCCGGAGTTAACGTTCAACTTGTTGACAGAAAAGGCCGAATCGGTCGCCGAAAAAAACTGAAGCCGGCGCCGCGACGGTCTTTCCCCGGGTGCTGCCCGGCCCGATTTCGCACGGCAATGATAGTGCAGTAAAACCGGCCGCCGCACAATATTCAGGCACTCCATATTCAGGCACGTCGGCGACAGGTCCGGTTAAGCTTCGCACCACGTCGGCATGCTCTGCTCCGAAACCGGCGTGACGTCGGCGCCGGCCAGTTCGACATTCTTGAGGCAGCCCGGCAGTGGGTGCGGCCCGCACCCTACCTCATCTCCCATACGCTGGCCGAATGAACGCCGTCGGCGGCTGCGACCGTCAGGCGTCTGCGGCATCCGCGCCTTCGACCAGCGGACGCACGAGTTGCAGGGCTTCCGCCAGCGTGTCCTCGGGCAACCGGTTGAGCGCCTCCGCGAGCAACTCGCCGGCGCCGAGCGCGGCTTCCGGCAGTTTTCCGGCTTCGAGATTGGCAACGAAGAACGATGCGGCGCCGATGGTCGTGAGCAGCACTTCGCGCTCGGCCACCAGCGCCTCGATCCTGGCCTCGAGCGCGCCGGGCCATTTTGCCTCTTTCGATGTCATTGCCGCGCCCCGATGAGAAAAGTGCCTGCATGGTGCCACAGGCACAACCACCGCGGGCGCGGCACCCGCGCTGGGCGCGACCCCCAAAGGGCGCTCCGTCGTGGTGCGTCGATGGCCCGGTACCGCGCCGCACCGGGTCCTCTAACCGTTCGATCGATCCTGCGGAAACCCGCGCCACTACTCGATCGGCAGGCCAGCGGCCGGGATGGCGGGGAGCCTGGCATCGGCCTTGCAAAGATTGCCCGCAGACGATGAGCGGTGTCGAGGCCTCAGGTTCGAAGCTACGTCAGGAGAGCCAGGGTTCCGGCCGGTCAGCAGACCGGCGCTGGTCCGAGAGCGGCCCGGCCCGGTCCGGGCGACCGGACTACACGGCGGGACAAAAGCCCGGGAGAGCGATACCGCTCTCTTCCTTTGTCCACCTGCCAGAAGACTTTCATGTCGCTCATCGCCGCTTCACGCCGTTGTTTCATTGCCTCTCTTGGGGGCAGCCTCGGTGCCCTGCTTTTTTCCGGCTGCGCGTTCGCCGCAGGCACGGCCAAGATCGCAACCGTGGTGTGGATCGGCTACGGCCCGTTCTACATCGCGGACCAGCTCGACCTCTTCAAGAAATCCGGCGTCAAGGTCTCCATGCAGATGTTCCAGGACCCGGCGCTGATCCCGCCGGCAATCACCGGCGGTACCGTCGACGGCGGCCTCATCACGTACGACCAGGTGATCAGCTCGGTCGGCAAGGGCTCCACCATGAAGGTCGTGATGCCGATCGACCACTCCAACGGCGGCGATGCGATCGTGGCGATGGGCGAGGGCAAGAAGTTCCACGTCATCTATTCGTCGAAGGACGCACCCGGCATGATCACCGACGTGCTCGTGTTCAAGGGTGAATACATCAAGAAGAATCCCGCCGTGGTCAAGGCGCTGATCCAGGGCTACATCGACGGGCTCGGGTACATGAAGAAGAACCCGGCCGAAGCCGCGAAGTTGATCGGCAAGGTGATGGGCATCTCCGACAAGGAAGTGATGGAGCAACTGCCCACCGTCTACAATCCGGTCCCCGGCGAATTCGCGAAGGTGTTCGACAAGAGCACCGCGTCGACCTCGCTGCACGTGAGCGGCGCGATCATCGGCAAGATCCTCAAGTCGAAGGGCGAGATCAAGACCATTCCGAAGATCGAGGACACGATGGATACCTCGATCGCCATGTCGATGATCAAGTAGTCCGCATTGCGGCGGGACGCCGACGCGTCGGCGCCCCACCGCCGCCTCCGGGCATTCCGGAACCGTTGGAGATGTCTTCATGCCGACCCGCATCTTTCGTTCGCCCGATGGCGTCCTGCCGAATCCGCTCGCGCTCGGCTACGTGCTCGCGGGCTACCCCGCGGGCCTGTGGTTGCTCACGGCGAGCGCTTGGTGGATGAATTCCGCCGGTGTCGTGCTCACCACCCACGTGCTGATCGCGGCGGCGTATTTCGTCCACGAGTTCGCGCATCAGTCGATCTTCCGCAACCCCGAAACCAACAACCGCTGGGGCACGCTCATGACCTGGATCACAGGGAGCTGCTACGCGACCTTCGGCGCCCTGCGCCGCAAGCACATGCGCCATCACCTCGACCGCGCCGACGTGCTGACCCTCGACTACAAGGCCACGCTCCGCCGCTGGCCGGCATGGCTGCAGAAGCTGGCGCTGCTGCTCGAATGGGCCTACGTGGCGGTCGTCGAACTGCTGATGCACGGCTTCGTGATGGCGATGCCGTTCCGGCGCGAGCCCCGCCGCGACGAGCGCGCGCGGGTCGTCGCCATCGTCGCGGTGCGCGCCGCGGCCTTCGGCGCCCTCGGCTGGTATTCGCCCAAGGCTCTCGTCCTCTACGCGGTCAGCTACATGATCATGCGGCATGTGCTGCGGTTCACGGACGCCTATCAGCACACCTATGACGCGATCGCTCTGGAGGGCTGCAAGATTGCCGACGGCAAGGTGCGCGACCGCGCCTACGAACAGGCCAACACCTACTCGAACCTGGTGTCGCCCGGCCACCCCTGGCTCAACCTGCTCCTGCTCAATTTCCCGTACCACAACGCGCACCACGAGCGGATCACGCGCGTGACCGCCGACGACTACGGCGAAGTCGGCGCCGGGGCGAACAAGGCCGACGGCTTCCTCGGGGCCGTGGGCGTGTCGTTCCTCACCGCCGTCTGACGTGCCGGTTGCATACGGGTTGGAAGGCGTCCCGGTACTGGTGACCGGCGCCGCCAGCGGCATCGGCCGGTCGATCGCGGAGACCTTCGCGGCCGTCGGCGCCAAGGTCGCGGTGAATCATCTGCGGCGACCCGACGATGCCGCCGCGGTCGCCAACCGCATCCGGTCCGACGGCGGCACCACGCTGGTGCTGGAAGCGGACGTCACGCTGACCGCGCAGGTGGCGGCGATGGTCGCCAAGACCGAGCATGGACTCGGCCCCCTCGACATCCTCGTCAACTGCGCCGGGGTGATCCAGGAGAAGCCGTTTCTCGAGACGACGGAAGCGGACTGGGACTTCGTGGTCGGTATCGATCTCAAGGGCGTGTTCCAGTGCTGCCGCGCGGCCCTGCCCGGCATGGTGGCGAGAGGTAGCGGTGTCGTCATCAACATCGCCTCCGAATTGGGCTTCCTCGGCCGCGCGCAGTACGCCCCCTATTGCGCCGCCAAGGCCGGCATGATCGGCCTGACCCGGTCGCTCGCGCGCGAGTTCGCCCCGCGCATCCGCATCAACGGCATCGCCCCCGGGCCGATCGACACCGAGATGCTCTCGAGCGCCTACATGAGCGAAGCCGTGCTCGCGAAGGAACTCGAGATTCCGGCCGGGCGGTTCGGCCGGCCCGGCGCCCGCTGTGTCCCTTCGCTCGATGTCGTGACCCCAGCCTGCCTCCGGTCGGCACCCCCCAATGGGGGGCCGGCGCCCTTGCGATCTGGTGGACGCTGGACGTTCCCCGTTCTCTGAGCGATTGTCTCTTGGCACCCACACTCCAATCCTCGCGCGCCGTCGGCGCCATGCTCTTCGGCAGCCTGCTGTGGGGACTCACCTGGATGCCCATCAAGTATTTCGGCTCGGTCGGCCTCACCGGCATCACGCTCACGCTGTGCACCTACGGCGTGGTCGGCGCACTGATGCTGCCGATCATCGGCGCCCGCTTCGCCGCGTGGAAATCGCAGTGGCCGCTGCTGCTGCTGGCCGCGCTGTTCGGCGGGATCGCGAACGGCAGCTTCGTCACCGCGCTGATGGAGGGCAATGTCACCCGCGTCATGCTGCTGTTTTATCTGATCCCGGTGTGGGGGGCGCTCGGCGGGCGCCTCTTCCTGCACGAGACCATCAGCCCGACACGCCATGCCGCCGTGACCTTGTCGATCATCGGCGCCTTCCTGGTGCTCGGTGGTCCGGCGACGCTGGCGGGGCCGCTCGAGCTCATCGACATCCTGGCGCTGGCAGCCGGGCTCTTCTATACCGCGCAGAACATCGCCTTTCGCGCCGCCGACCGGATCCCGGCGACCATCAAAGCGATGGCGGTCTTCGCCGGCTGCGGCGTGGTCGCCGCCACGATCCTGCCGCTGACGGGGCACGGCATGCCGGCGGTGGATGCGGCCCTGGCCCTGAAGCTCGGCGCATTCGCCCTGTTCTGGCTCACCCTGGCCATGCTGGCATCGACCTACGGGGCGTCGCACCTCGAGGCCGGCCGCGCCTCGGTGCTGGTGCTCGGCGAACTCGTGACGGCGGTCGTCTCGGCCATGGTCGTCGGCGGCGAACGCCTCAACGCCATGGGCTGGTGCGGCGCCGTCCTGATCCTGGCTGCCGCCGTGCTCGAAGCAAGATCGGCATCGGCGCCGGCCGCTTCTTCCATTTCCTTGTCCGGAGGCCGAACACCATGAACGAAACCCTGATGAACCGCATGACCTGGGTCGAGTACCGCGACCGCGTACAGAACGACGGCGCTACTGTCTTCCTGCCCGTGGGCGCCACCGAGCAGCACGGCCCCCACCTGCCGCTCGGCACCGACCACATCCTCGCGGGCGCGGTCGCGCAGAACGTCGCGGCCCGGGTACAGGGGATCGTCGCGCCACCGCTGGCGTACGGTTACAAGTCGCAGCCGAAATGCGGTGGCGGCCAGCATTTCTGCGGCACCACCAGCCTCGACGCGCAGACGCTGAACACGATCTTCCCGGACGGCTTTCCCGGCTACGCGCTCAAGCATGCCGCCGTGCTGGAGACCTCGATGATGCTGCACTACCATCCCGACCTGGTGCATCTGGACCGGATTCCGGACGACGGCCCGGCGCAGTTTCCGCCCTACGACATGTATCCGCCGCATACCCACCTGGTGCCTGCTTCCGGCGTGCTGTCGTCGGCCAAGGCGGCCACCGCGAACAAGGGCACCCTGATGGTCGAGGAACTCACCGACCTCATCGCCGCCGCCGTGCGCAAAGAGTTCACGTAGCCCGACCGGCCGATGCGACCGCTCGACTGGCAGGTCACCGCGCTGCTGATGATCGATCTGCAACGCGATTTTCTCGATCCGCGCGGCTATGCCGCGAGCGCGGGCCTCGATGTCTCGCTGCTGCGGCAGGCCATCGCGCCCGCGCGGCGGCTGCTCGCCGCGGCGCGCGAGGCCGGCATGGTCGTCGTGCATACGCGCGAGGCGAACGCCCCCGACCTGTCCGATGTGCCGCCGGTCTTCCTCGAAGCGACACGGCGATCCGGCGCGCCCGTCGGGACCCGGGGGCCGCTCGGCCGCTTCCTGATCCGGGGTGAACCCGGCACCGAGATCACCGACGAGGTGCGGCCGGCGCCCGGCGAGATCGTGATCGACAAGCCCGGCTTCAGCGCCTTCGAAGGCACCGCGCTCGACACGATCCTGCGGACCCGCGGGATCAGGACGCTGCTGCTGTGCGGCATCACCACCGAGGTCTGCGTGATGTCGACGTTGCGCACCGCGGTCGACCGCGGCTTCCGTTGCGTCACCGTCGGCGACGCCTGCGCGTCGTCGTATCCGCACCTGCATGCGGCGGCGCTCGAGATGATCGGCGTCGAAGGCGGCGTGTTCGGCGACGTGGCCTCGACGGCCGAGGTAGTGTCCGTGCTGGAGGCGATGTGATGTTTATGCAGCCCCGGACGCCGCCGGTGCCGGACGACTACTCCGGACCGGACCGGCCCGCCGGATTGCTGCGTCGGCAGCGATACTCTATGGTGCCACCCCACCCACGGGGCAGACCGTCGTCTCGACGCCCGACCTCGGGTCATTGAACGCAGCAATTGCAGGGGGAACCGATGATCACCGCACACCAGAAAGCGCGCTACCGGGGGGTGTTTCCGGTGGTGCCGACCACCTTCGCCGACAACGGCGAACTCGACCTGTCGAGCCAGCAGCGCTGCGTCGACTTCATGATCGATGCCGGGTCGAACGGCCTGTGCATCCTCGCGAACTTCTCGGAACAGTTCACGCTCTCCGATGCCGAGCGCGAACTGCTCACGCGGACCATCCTCGCGCATGTCGCCGGGCGCGTCCCGGTGATCGTCACCACCACGCATTTCAGCACCCGCGTCTGCGCTGAACGCAGCCGCGCCGCGCAGGAGCTGGGCGCTGCGATGGTGATGATCATGCCGCCGTACCACGGGGCGACCATTCGCGCGGCGGAGGCGCAGACCTTCGAGTTCTTCGACCGCGTGAGCGACGCCATCGCCATTCCGATCATGATCCAGGATGCCCCCGTCAGCGGGACGCCGCTCAGTGCCGCCTTCCTGGCGCGCATGGCCACGGAGATCGGGCAGGTGGCGTATTTCAAGATCGAGACGCCGGGCGCCGCGTCGAAGCTGCGCGAACTGATCCGGCTCGGCGGGGCCGCGATCGAGGGCCCGTGGGATGGGGAAGAAGGCATCACGCTCCTGGCCGACTTCGACGCCGGCGCCACCGGCGCGATGACCGGGGGCGGCTATCCGGACGGCATCCGCGCCATCGTCGACGCCCATGTCGCGGGCCGCCGCGAGGCGGCTGTCGCGCTCTACGAACGCTGGCTGCCGCTCATCAACTACGAAAACCGCCAATGCGGCCTGCTCGCCTGCAAGGCGCTCATGCAGGCAGGCGGCGTCATCGACTGCGACGCCCCACGGCATCCGTTGCCCGCGATGCA
>JAYTTO010000359.1:0-6076 GCA_043744975.1 Betaproteobacteria bacterium
GTCACGGCGGCGTTGGATCAACCCGCGCCGCCGGTGGCGTCTCAGCCGTGGTGTCCGCCGAGATAGGCCGCGCGAACCTCTTCGTTGTCAAGCAGGTCCTGCGGTGTGCCTTCGACGGTGAGGCTGCCGGTCTCGAGCACATAGCCGCGGTCGGCGACGGACAGCGCCATGTTGGCATTCTGTTCGACCAGCAGGATCGTCGTGCCGAGCGAGCGGATCTCGCGAATGGTGCCGAACAGGTTCTGCACGATCAGCGGTGCCAGCCCGAGCGACGGCTCATCGAGCAGCAGTAACTTCGGTTTCGCCATCAGCCCCCGCGCGACCGCGAGCATCTGTTGCTGTCCGCCCGAGAGGGTCCAGCCGAGCGCATTCTCGAACTTCTTGATGTCGGGGAAGATCGCGAACATCTGCTCCACTTCGTCCGCCATCCGGGCCCGCGGGAGCCGCCCGCGGGTCGAGGTGCCCAGCATGATGTTCTCGCGCACCGTGAGGCCGGGAAAGATGCGACGCCCTTCCGGCACGTGGCTGATGCCCAGTTTCGCGATGGCCTCCGGCCCCGAGCGATGGATCGGCTTGCCTTCGAACCACACCTCACCCCGGGCCGGCTGCACCAGACCGGAGATAGTCTTGAGCGTCGTGCTCTTGCCGGCGCCGTTGGCGCCGAGGAGGGTCACCAGTTCGCCCTGGTCGACGTGAAGGCTCAGGTCCTTCAGTGCCTGGACGTTGCCGTAGTAGCTGGCGACCCCCTTCAATTCGAGCATCGCCATCAGTTCACCTCGCCCGCGGTGCCGAGGTAGGCGGCGATCACATCGGGGTTGCGCAATACTTCGGCGGGAGTCCCTTCGGCGATCTTGCGGCCGAAATTCAGCACGGTAATGCGGTCCGAGATCTTCTCGACCAGACCCATGTCGTGATCGATGAGAAAGATGGTAAGCCCGTGGCCGCGCAATCGCTTCAGCAGTTCCACGAACTCCATCTTCTCGGTCTGGTTCAAGCCGGCCGCTGGTTCGTCTAGCAACAGCAACTTGGGATTTCCGGCCAGGACGCGGGCGATCTCCACCAGGCGCTGATGCCCGTAGGGCAGGTTGCGCACGATCATGTGGGCGCGATCGGCCAGACCGACGAACTGTAGCGCCGACATCGCGCGCTCGCGCAGCGCCCGCTCGCCCGAGGCGATCGGATTGTTGTCGCGCTGGGCGCCGACCATGACGTTCTCGAGCGCCGACAAGGACGCGAACAGGCGGATGTTCTGGAACGTGCGACCGATGCCGCGGCCGGCACGCTGATGCGGCCGCAGGCGCGATACATCCTCACCCTCGAACAGCACCTTGCCGGCGGTAGGTTCGTAGATGCCGCTCATGACGTTGAGTGAGGTGGTCTTGCCGGACCCGTTCGGACCGATCAGCGCATGCACGGTGCCGCGCTGCACATCGATGCCGATGCCGTCCACCGCCTTGAGGCCGCCGAAGTGCTTCTGCAGGTTCTCGACGCGAAGCAGCGGGCCGTCATGACCGCTCGACGATTCGAGCGAAAGGGGCGGTATGCCGGTGGTGTCGGTGGTGTTCTGTTCCGTGACCAGGCGGTTGCGGATCGTCTTGACCAGGCCCCATAGGCCTTCCGCGAGGAACACCATGATCAGGATGACGCCGAGGCCGTAGACCGCCAGGTACACGTCCTTGATGAAGTGCAGCGACTCGGGCAGGTGCTTGAGCCACTCCGGCATCTGGACGATGAGCACCGTGCCGATCACTCCCCCGAATGGCGACTGGGCGCCGCCCAGCAGGGTGGCTGTCAGGAACTCGATAGATCGTGCGAAATTGAAGTTGTCCGGACTGATGTACGCGAAACCGCCCGCGTACAGCCCGCCGCCGACGGCCCCGAGCAACGCCGAGAGGGAAAACGCCGTCACCTTGGTGCGCAGGGTGTGTACGCCGACGACTTCTGCTGCCAGCTGGTTCTCGCGAACGGATCGCATCGCGCGACCAAGGCGCGTATCGGGCAGCTTCCATACTGCAAACACCATGACATACAGCACCAGCGTGCAGAACAGCAGGTATGCCTTGTCGTCGGCCAGTGCGTAGCCGAACACCGAGGGGCGCGCGATTCCGGCGATGCCATCGGGTCCGTGCGTCATCTCGACCCAGTTCACGAGCACGAGGTCGAAGATCTGCTGGAAGCTGATGGTGATCATGGCGAGATAGTGACCGCCCAGCCGGATCGTGGTGAGTCCGAGCGCGAGTCCCGCCGCGGTGGCCGCCGCGACACCCAGGGTTAGCGCGATCCAGAAGTTCAGGCCGCCGGCCAGCATCCCCAGCGCAACCCCGTAGGCGCCGATGCCAAAGAACGCCGCCTGCGCGAGGTTGATCTGGCCCGTGTACCCGAGCACCACCACCATGCCCAGCACGGCAATGGCATAGGTCACCGCCTGCATGAACATCTGAATCACGTAGTTGCTGATGTGCAACTGGTACGGGATGAGCGGCAGGGCGACCGCGATCACGAGGAGCACGATCAGCAGCGGTATCGAGGCGCGGCCCCGCTGCGCGGCCTGGTCGGATCCGTTGCCGGAAGACCGGATCGCCGGCCGCATCATCGCAAGGCCGTTCGGCCGGCGTCCATCCATCGAACTCGGGCTCACGCTTTCTCCGAGACCTTCTCGCCGAAGATGCCCGAAGGCCGGAACAGCAGGAAGATGAACAGGGCAAGGAACGCGTAGGCGTCCTTGTAGGGGACCGAGATGTGATATGCGGCCATGCTCTCGATAACACCGAGCAGCAGGCCGCCGACGATGGCGCCGGTGACGTCGCCGAAGCCACCGATGATGGTCGCCGCGAACGCCTTCAGGGCGATGATCGAACCCATGCCGATCGAGACGAACAGAATCGGGCCGACCAGCACGCCGGCGATGCCGCCCAGCACGGCGCTGTAGATGAAGGTGATCGAGATCATCAGCGCCACCGGGATGCCGAGCAGGCGCGCCATGTCTTTGTCCTGCGATGTCGCCTGCAGCTTCTTGCCGAGCAGCGTGTGCTCGAAGAAGACGTACGTGAACAGCACCAGTGCGAGGGTGACCGCGAGAATCACCAGGTACTGGCTGTCCAGGAAGACGCCGCCGATGTTCACGCCGTCGACATTGAGCACCTTCTCCAGCGGTTTCGGTTGCGGACCGAACACGGCCAGAACGGTGTTCTGCATGAAGATCGAGGCGCCGAGCGTACTGATCACGACCGGCAGGAACGACCGGTGACGCAACGGGTAGTAAACGCCGTAGTTGAAGATGACGCCGAACACGGCCATCGCCGCCAGGGCGCCGATGAAGGCCACCCAGTAGGGCCAGCCGAGGTCGGTGAAGAACAGCACCATGGCATAGGCGCCGAGCATCGCGAAATCGCCCTGGGCGAAGTTGACGACGTTGGTCGCGCGGATGATGAGCACGAAACCCAGCGCCACCAGCGCATAGATGCTGCCGAGGGCGAGCCCCTGGAACAGGACCTGGAGATTGTCGAACAGGATTTGCAAGGGCGCGGACCGGCGAGCGCCGCGCGTGCCGCGCTGCCCGACCGCAACCGCGGCCGGGCAGCGCGAAGCGACGCGCGGCTATTCCTTGAAGTCGATGTGCTTGATGAAGGCGATCTTTCCGGCGTCGTTCTTGACCACGTTGTAGCCGCGCAGGCCGTCGCCGTTTTCGTCGAAGTTGTATTCGCCCTCGACGCCCTTGTAGCCCTTGATGCCGACGATGCCCTTGCGGATCGCGTCGGGCGTCGTGGCCTTGGCGTTGCTGATCGCGAGCGCCAGCACCTTCATCGCGTCGTAGGCCCAGCTGGAAAAGACGTCGGGGTCGAGCTTGTAGGTATCGCGGTAGCGCTTGGTGTAAGCCCTGGACTCCGCGCTCGCATCGGGCGTGAAGTCGGCCACGCTGTGGATGCCGAAGAGGGCCGGGCCGGCAAGATTCATGGCAGTGACGCTTACCAATGACGGCGACCCGATCCACTGCGCGTTCACGCCGAGCTGGCGCAACTGCTTGGCGAAGATGCCGACGTCCGGGGAATTGGTCATGTAGCTGCCGATGATGTCGGCGCCGGACTTCTTGATCGCCAGGGCCACCGGGGTGAAGTCCTGGGAGTTGTTGGTGTAGCCCTGCACCAGCACCGGGGTCACACCCAGGTTCTTGAGGGCTGCGGTCAGGGCGTTCATGCCGCCAGAGCCGAAGGCGTCGGTTGAATGGATGATCGCCCACTTCTTGAACTTCATTTCGTTGACGCCGTAGTCGGCGATCACGCGCGAGGAAAACGAGTCATTGGGACGGCCGCGGAACACCCAGCGGTTGTTGACCTTGGTGAGGCTCGGATCGGTGCCGCCGATCATGGTCGGGATTCCGGCCTTGGCAATCGTGGGCGACGCCGCCTGGATCTGCGTGCTGCGGATCGGGCCGATGATGGCGACGATGCCGGGCTCCCCGAGTAGCTTGGAGAACGCCAGCACGGTACCCGGGTTGGTGCTCTGATTGTCTTCGAGCTTGAGCTCGACCTTCTTGCCGAGTACCCCGCCGGCGGCGTTGATTTCCTCGAGCGCGAGCTTGGCGCCGTTGACCGTGAAGACACCGGCCTCGGCATTGGGGCCGGTGGCTTCGTTCACGAGGCCGATCTTGATGGTGTCTTCCGCCATCGTCGGGCCGGCGATCATGGCAACGAACGTTACGGCGGAAACTAAGCCTCGCAGCTGACGCATGGATGATCCTCCCCTCGGTTTGCGCTGGCACCGGTCGGGCCCGATGGCCTGAACTGCCATGGCCTGGAAGCCGCGCCGGTGTTGTGTTGCAGCGCTCTACCACCCTTGCGGTGTGGTTGCTGCTCAGAGCTGCGTATGCTATGGGCTGGTTCCGAGCAGTGTCAACGGAAACTCTTGCCGCAGTGCGCCATATCCGGTCATGCAATCCGCCACCGCCCAACCCGTTGAGCCGATTCCTGGTCGGCGTGTGGCCGCGACGTCGGCGGTGCGATACCGCGCACGGATCCACGCCGGACCGCAGCTTTGAAGTGTGCCGTTTGCACCGTTGCCGCCGTGGCTGTGCTGGCGGCAGGCTGCAGCGATGTTCGGTTCGGCTACCGCCAGAGCGAGCGGGTGCTCGACTGGACGATCGCCAGCTATGTCGCGCTCGGCCCGCGCCAGCAGCAGGCGGTCAGCGAGCACTTGGGCGCGGTCAAACGATGGCACTGTGCGACGCAGCCGCCAGCGTATGCCGCTTGGGTACGCCAGGCGGCGGCCGACTTCGGGCCCGGGCTCACGACCGAACGCGTCATTGCCCGCATCAACGGGCTTGAGTATTTTGCGCGGTTGTTGTTGACCGAGTCGATGCCGCACATCGCAACGATGGTTCGCCAGTTCACCGATCGCCAAGTGCGTGAACTTGAGTACAACCTGGGCCATGCCAGGCAGCTCGACCGCGCGCGCGCCGCACGCTTGTCGCCTCACGCTGCTAGCGGGCAGCGCAGCATCGGGATGCGCCGCAGTCTCGAGTACTGGCTCGGGCCGCTGACGCCGCAGCAATCACGGCTGGTCGATACCTGGAGCGGCAGTCAGCAACCCGTGGATGGCGCCGTCTATGCCATCCCGGGCCTGCCGATCAACGCCGTCAGACGCGCATTGCACCGCCGCCGCGACAACCGGGTGCTGGAGGATGAACTGCGCGCGCTGCTATCGGCACCGGACCGATGGTGGACGAGTGCCAGCGACCCGCGGTTGGTCGCGAACCGGCAACAGACCTGGCAGATGCTCGCGGCGGTGGCGGCCGGCACCGGGCCGGAGCAGCGCCGGCTGCTTTCGGAACGCGCCGAGGCACTGGCCGCGGATCTCGAGCGCTTTGGCTGCGATCCGGCACGCGATGCAACCGGCAACAACTGAAGGGTCGGCCGCCATGCTGCCACGGGCGCTGCCGTTGCTGGTGGTCGCCCTGTTCGCGGCAGGCCTGCCGCGAACAGCCGATGCCGACACCATCATGATGAAGAATGGCGACCGGCTCACGGGCAAGGTCGAGCGGGTCCGCGACGGCAAACTGGAGATCGACATGCCGTATGCC
>JAYTTO010000360.1:0-1813 GCA_043744975.1 Betaproteobacteria bacterium
GAGGACCTGCGCACCGACGCCGCCGGCATCCGCGACCGCGCGTTGGCCGACCTCGACGTGTGGCTCGAGCGCTTCGAGACCGAGGCCCGCCGCCGCGGCACTCAGGTGCACTGGGCTGAGACGCATGCCGACATCAATCGCATCGTGCTCGAGATCGCCGCCAAGGCGTCGGTGCGCAAGGTCATCAAGTCGAAGTCGATGGTGAGCGAGGAGAGCCACCTCAACGCGGCGCTCGAAGCCAACGGCCTTGAGGTCGTCGAGACCGACCTGGGCGAGTACATCATCCAGCTGCGCGGCGAGGCGCCGTCGCACATCATCGCGCCGGCGATCCACCTGAACCGCGACGACGTCGCCGACCTGTTCGCGGAGCATCACAAGACGCCCCGCAACAACGACCCGGCGGTGCTCACGATGGAAGCGCGCAAGGTGCTGCGCGAGCATTTCCTGAGTGGCGACATGGGCATCAGCGGCGCCAACTTCCTGATCGCGGAGACCGGCTCGGTGTTCCTGGTCACCAACGAAGGCAACGGCCGGCTCACCACCACCATGCCACGCGTGCACGTCGCGATCACCGGCATCGAGAAGGTGGTCCCCACGCTGGAGGACGTGTCGTCGCTGCTGCGCGTGCTGACCCGGTCCGCGACCGGCCAGTCGATCAGCAACTATGTGACGCTCGCCACCGGACCGAAGCGCGCTGGCGACACCGACGGCCCGGACGAGATGCACGTGATCATCGTCGACGCCGGCCGCAGCAAGTTGCTCGGCACCGACATGCAGGAGGCGTTGCGCTGCATCCGCTGCGGGGCCTGCATGAACCATTGCCCGGTGTATCAGAACATCGGCGGCCACGCCTACGGCTGGGTCTATCCGGGCCCGATCGGTGCGGTGCTGACGCCGAACTACATCGGGCTCGAGAACGCGCTCGACCTGCCGAATGCGGCCACGCTGTGCAACCAGTGCGGCGTGGTCTGTCCGGTGAAGATCCCGCTGCCCGACCTGATGCGCAAGCTGCGCGAGAAGCAGGTCGAGCGCGGATTGCGCCCGTGGCAGGAGCGCGTCGGCCTGCGGATATGGGTCTGGTTCGCGGCGCGTCCGGGGCTGTATAGCCTGGCGACGAAGATTGCGGCACGCGTCGGACGCATGGCCGGTGGGGCGAGCGGGCTCATCCACAAGCTGCCCGGCAACGGCTGGACCGAGGAACGCGATTTTCCGGCCCCGCAGGGCAAGACCTTCCGCGAGCTCTATGCCGCAGGAAAGCGCGGACGATGAGCGCCCGCGACAACATCCTCGGGCGTATCCGCGCCGCCCGTGGCGTCGGGCCGACGGTCACCGCCACCGAACGCGCTGCCGTCGATGACCGGATCGCCAGGCACCCGGTCGGTGTGCGCCCGAAGATGGACTGGGAAACGTTGCCGCGCTTCATCGAGCAGTGCGTGCGGATGGCCAGCACGGTCGATCGCGTTGCCTCGCAGGCCGAGGTGCCGGCGGCTGTGGAGCGCTATCTCGACGGCGCCGGCCTCGGCAAGCGCGCCGTGGCCTGGCCGGAGATCGCGCGGCTCGACTGGAGCGCCACCGGCGTGACCGTCGAGGGTCGGCCGGCGGCGGGACCGGACCTGGTCGGCATCACCGGCGTGCACCTGGGCGTTGCCGAGACCGGCACACTCATGTTCCTGTCGGGCGCGAACACACCGGCCGCCACCAGTCTGCTGCCCGAGACGCACATTGCCGTGGTGCCGGCGAACCGGGTCGTCCGGGCGATGGAAGAGGCGTGGCAGCAGACCCGCGAGGAAATCGGCGACCTGCCGCGCGCGGT
>JAYTTO010000361.1:0-2487 GCA_043744975.1 Betaproteobacteria bacterium
CTGGTGCTCGACTGGGACGTGCTCTCGCTCGACATCGGCTCGACCCCGCCGGTCGGCGGCGTCGACGGTGCGGCCGGCCACGGGGTGAGAGTCAAGCCGGTCGACGGGTTCCTCGCGGCGTGGGAGCAGATCGTGGCGCGCGCCTGCCGCGAATCGCTGCGGCTGGTGGTCGTGGGCGGCGGCGCCGGTGGTGTCGAACTGTGCCTGTCGATACACCACCGGCTGTCGAACACGCCCAAGGTGCGGTTGTGCGATGTGACGCTGGTGACGCAGTCCGACACCATCGTCCCCGGCTATTCGCCGGGGGCCCGCCGCCGTCTGCGCGCCGCCTTGGCACGCAGCGAGATCGGCGTGGTCGAAGGCGTTGCTGTGACGGCGGCCGACGAAGACGGCCTGATTCTGGGCAACGGTGCCCGCGTACCGGCGCATGTCATCCTGTGGACCACCGGCGCGGGTGCGCCGCCCTGGCTGCGCGATACCGGGCTCGCCCTCGACGAGGGCGGCTTCGTGGCGGTCGATGAACACCTGCAGTCGACGTCGCATCCGGGCGTGTTTGCCGTGGGCGATGTCGCTGCGCATCCGGGCGCGAACGTGCCGAAGTCGGGGGTGTATGCCGTACGGCAGGGGCCCGTGCTGACGGACAACCTCCGCCTTGCGCTCGACGGACAACCGCTGAAGGTGTGGCGGCCGCAGCGGCGTGCGCTGGCGCTGCTGGCGACCGGCGGCGGGTATGCCGTGGCGTCGTGGGGCTCGTGGTCGTTCGAAGGCGCCTGGGTCTGGCACTGGAAGCACCGCATCGACACCCGCTTCATGCAGCGCTACGTCGTACCCGCCTGACAGCCCGTTTCGCCGCACGAATCGTTTGCCGCTGCGCAAAGTATTGGACGGCGACCCGCGTCCGCGCGAGCATCCGGTCCCATCGTCGTCCGAGGATCGCCGCCATGACCGCCACGCCGGTTCCGTTCAGCCTGCACTTTCCCGATGCCGCGCTCGCCGATCTGCGCGAGCGCTTGGCCCGCACGCGATTTCCCGACCAGGCGCCGGATGCGCCCTGGGCCTATGGCACCGACGTGGGCTACCTGCGCGGGCTGGTCGAGTACTGGCGCGACCGCTTCGACTGGCGCGCCGAGGAGGCACGGCTCAACGCCTTCCCGCAGTTCAAGGTGCCGTTGCACGGCATCGACGTGCACTTCCTGCATGTGCCGGGCAAGGGCCCGAAGCCGATGCCGTTGCTGCTGTCGCACGGCTGGCCGGGCTCGGTGTTCGAGTTCATGGACATCCTGCCGATGCTCACCGATCCGGCGCGCTTCGGCGGCGATCCGGCTGACGCGTTCACCGTTGTGGCGCCGTCGCTGCCAGGTTACGGCTTGTCGTTCGCACCGAACCAGGAGCGGTTCAGCCTGGAGCGCATCGCGGACTGCTTCGCCGCCCTGATGACCGACGTGCTCGGCTACCAGCGCTTCGCCGCCCAGGGTGGCGACTGGGGCGCGTTCGTGACCTCGCGCCTCGGTTTCGCCTATCCGCAGCGCCTGGCCGGCATCCACGTGAACCTGCTGGCCGTCCGGCGCGATCCGAAGCTGGTGGAGAACCCGTCCGCCGAGGAGCGCGAGTATCTCGACCAGCTCACCCATTTCCTCAAGGAAGAGACCGGCTACCAGTGGATCCAGGGCACCAAACCGCAGACGCTGGCGTTCGGGCTGAGCGATTCGCCGGCCGGCCTCGCCGCCTGGATCGTCGAGAAATTCCGCTCGTGGTCCGACTGTCACGGCGACCTCGAATCGGTGTTCACGAAGGACCAGTTGCTGGCCGACATCACGCTCTACTGGCTCACCGGCGCGATCGGCTCGTCGTTCTGGCCGTACTACGCCCGTATGCACGGGCCGTGGCCGATCCCGGACGGCAGCACCGTCGACGTGCCCATGGGCTATTGTCAGTTTCCGACCGAGATCCTGCGCCCGCCGCGGTCGGTGGCGAGCCGGCTCTATACCGACATCCGGCGCTGGAGCGTGATGCCGCACGGCGGACACTTCGCCGCGATGGAGCAGCCGGCGGCATTGGCTGAGGAGGTCCGGGCGTTCTTTCGGCCGTTGCGGTAACGGCCTGGATGCTCGCGGCGCCCTCAGTTCGTTACTGGCCACAGTGGTCCGAGCGCTCGGCCTCTGCCAGGGGCAAGTGTCGCCATGCAGGCTCTGGTACCGCAGGCTCTACCCTGAACAGTGGCCGGAGACCCGCTCGGTGTGCCCTCTGCCGCGTTACGTCGGTGGGACCGGGTGCTACCCTAAAACATACTGAAAGTACCTTCTCCGCGTGCCTTCAAGACCACCTGGTTCGGCAAGGTGGCCCGGAAAGCGTGGATTGGCGATCCGGCCTTGCTTGTGGCGATCCATGAGGTGGTGAAGGGGCAGGTCGACGACCTCGGTGGCGGTGTCTACAAGAAGCGCTTGAACGACAATATGTACCGCTCGATCGTCCTGGCCAAAGGCGGAC
>JAYTTO010000362.1:0-2755 GCA_043744975.1 Betaproteobacteria bacterium
ACGATGGCCCCGGCCACCTGGGCGGCGATGACGGTCTGGCGCACGGCCTCGACCACGCCGTCGAAGCCGGACGCAGGCGCGGCGGTGGCGGCCGTGGCCGGTACGGCGTCGAGGGCGGCTGCGGCGACGCCCGCGTGTGCGACGGTGAGCGCGAGGACAACGGCGGCGGCAAGCGAGCGGATCGTGGCCATGCCGTGCCGTCCGGTGCCGGGTGCCCGGTTCGCCGGAAGAGG
The DNA here is from genome assembly GCA_043744975.1 of Betaproteobacteria bacterium. Lineage (GTDB taxonomy): Bacteria > Pseudomonadota > Gammaproteobacteria > Burkholderiales. The sequence goes on from JAYTTO010000362.1 coordinate 234, forward strand.
GGTTGCAGCGGGGGTTGCGATGCGTTTCATGTGATATAGTATTTGCGCATTAACGCAAAGAAGCAAGTACGCGATTGCGCAAATGTCACAAGAGAAAGGCGGTCCTGGGGCATGATTGCCGCGGAGGAACAAACACAGGCTTGCGCACACATGAAGGGAATGTCGAACGAGGCGCTGGCGCAGGTGGCGGGGTACTTCCGGGTGCTGGCCGAACCCGCGCGCCTGCAGATCCTCAACCTGCTGCGGCAGCAGGAGCACAACGTCGGCGAACTGGCCGAGCTGTGCGGCTACAGCGTGGCCAATGTCTCGCGCCATCTCGCGATGCTCACCCGGCACGGCATGGTGGCGCGCGAAGCACGCGGCACCAGCGCCTACTACCGCATCGCCGACGAGTCGATCTACCAGCTCTGCGACCTGGTGTGCGGCAACATCGCGCGCCAGTTCGAGCGCACGGCGCCGCAGCGCGCGGCGTTCACCAGCGCCCCGGTCCATGGTGGCCGGCGCCGTCGAGCCGCCTAGAGCCGCCGCCCGGCGCGCAATCGCATAACCGTTGTTCCGTCGGCGCCTGCCGGGCGCCCGATGCGACAATATCGGGCTGGATAGTGGGCACGATCAACGTTGGAGGAGAGCGGCAACATGGCTAAGACGGCATTCCTGGGTCTGGGCGTCATGGGGTATCCCATGGCCGGGCATCTGAAGAAGCAGGGCGGGCACGAGGTGGTGGTGTGGAATCGCACCGCCACAAAGAGCGCGACGTGGGCCACGGCGTTCGGCGGCAAGGCGGCGGCCACCGCGAAAGAAGCGGCCAGCGGCGCCGAGTTCGTGATGATGTGCCTGGGTAACGACGACGACGTGCGCGCGGTGGTCTACGGCGACGACGGCGCGCTCGCCGGCATGGCCAAGGGCTCGATCCTGGTGGACCACACCACGGCCTCGGCTGATCTGGCTCGCGAGCTGCATGCCAAATGCCAGGAGCAGGGCATCGGCTTCGTCGATGCTCCCGTCTCCGGCGGCCAGGCCGGCGCGGTCAACGGCCAGCTCGGCATCATGTGCGGCGGCGAGGACGACATTTTCAACCGCGCCCGGCCGGTGCTCGACATCTACGCCAAGAGCTGCGTGCAGATCGGCGGGCCGGGCGCAGGCCAGCTCTGCAAGATGGTCAACCAGATCTGCATCGCCGGCTTGCTGCAGGGCCTGGGCGAGGGCATCAACTTCGCCAAGAAGGCCGGGCTCGACGTCGAGAAGGTGATCTCGGTCATCTCCAAGGGCGCGGCGCAGTCGTGGCAGATGGAGAACCGCTGGAAGACCATGAACGAGGTCAGGTTCGACGGCTTCGGCTTCGCGGTCGACTGGATGCGCAAGGACCTGGGCATCGTGCTCGACGAGGCTCACAACAACGGCGCCCGGCTGCCGGCCACGGCGCTGATCGACCAGTTCTATGCGCAGGTCCAGGCCCGCGGCGGTAGCCGCTGGGACACCAGCGCGCTGATGCACCTCTTGGCCAAAGATTAAGGTTGACGACCCCCCCAGCCTTCCTGCGGTCGGCACCCCCCACTGGGGGGCCAGCGCGCTTGGGGCGGCCCGGCGCACGCTGATTCCATATGCCAGCAGTTGAAGGTCGGCCGTATTCGGAAGCCTGCGAACGCAACCGCGACCCCATCCTCGCGGGGTTGCGGATCGCGTTCGCCGGTCGCCGGCTGGTGCTCGAGATCGGCAGCGGCACCGGGCAGCACGCGGTCCACTTCGCGCGGCATTTGCCGCACCTTATCTGGCAGCCGTCCGATATGGCGTCCCGGTTATCCGGCATCCGCGTGTGGACCGACGCGGCGGCGTTGACCAACCTGTGCGATCCGGTCGAGATCGACATCAACCAGCCGGCCTGGCCGGACGTGGGCGCGGACGCGGTGTTCTCCGCCAACACCCTGCACATCGTGGCGTGGCCGGTGGTCGAACGCCTGTTTGAACGAGCGGCGGCTGCGTTGCCGCCCGACGGCGTGATCGCGGTCTACGGGCCGTTCAACTACGGTGGGCGGTTTACGTCGGCGAGCAACGAAGCCTTCGATGCGCTGCTGCGCGAACGCGATGCTTCCAGCGGCATCCGCGATGTCGAGGCGGTCGATGCGCTGGCGCGGGGGCATGCCTACGGATTGCTGGTCGACCTGAGCCTGCCCGCCAACAACCGCCTGCTCGTCTGGCAGCGTCGTTGAGGCACGGGGCGCGGGCGAGCGGCCGGCGTCGCGTAATACGTTTCTGATAAAAGTAATCAAACGCTTGATAGATAGACGATTTTCTTGTGTTTTTTTCTTGACACACCCCCGGGCCAATCATTACTGTCCGTCCCGACTGAGGACCAGTCACGGCACCGGGGCGATGTAAGTTGTCGGTTGTCGCGAAAAAACCACAAGTTCCTGAGGAGAGATCGCATGAAGAAATCCGCATTGGTTGGTGCAGTCCTGGGCGCGCTCTGCGTCGTCGGGTCGTCTGCCGCATTTGCACAAAAAGTTTATTGGACCAGCAGCGGC
>JAYTTO010000363.1:0-1682 GCA_043744975.1 Betaproteobacteria bacterium
TTGCTCAGCAGCTCGACCATTTCAGATACCGCCATGCGCGCACCGGCCATCAGATCGGGCCCGATGCCGGTGGTCACCTCGTAGCCTTTGCGGTCGAAATGGTTGCTCACGGGGCCGGGTGTGACGTAACGCGGCGAGCGCAATCTGGCGCCTTTGATCAGCTCGAACCTGAGCGCCACGTCGATGGGGCTTTCGATCGCCGTGCCGCAGACTTCGCCGTCCCCCTGCGCGGCATGGGTGTCGCCCACCGAGAAGATCGCACCGTCCACTTCAATGGGAAGGTACAGCTCCACGCCTTCGCCGATGTCGCGGATGTCCATGTTGCCGCCCACGTTGCGTGGCGGAATGATGCTGTGCAGGCCGGGCTCGGCCGGCGCCACGCCTATCGTGCCCGTCATGGGCCGCAGCGGCACGCGCCCTCCGGGCCCGTACATCGCGGGGGCGAGGCCGGTGTCGTAGTTCCAGTGGTGCAGCTTTGCATTCGGAAACTGGTCGGTCAGCAGCCCGAAGCCGGGAATGTTGCCCGTCCAGCCCCAGCCCGACGGGCGGAACGACAGCACCGTGACCTTGAGTGCGTCACCCGGTTTCGCACCGTCGATGTACACCGGCCCGGTGACCGGGTTGACGCGGCCCAGGTCGAGTTTGGCGAGATCGTCCGCCGTCGAGGCCTTGTTCAGCTGGCCCGAGGATGCATCGAGCGTTTCGAACTGAACCGTTTCACCCGGGGCGATTCGCAAGCGCGGCGAGAAGGCATTGTTCCAGCCATGGTGGATGCAATTTCTGTGGATGGTGTGCTTGCACAACTCGTTCATGAACCCGCTCCTCAGACGGCCACGGTGAGCGCACCGTCGATCACCAGATTCGTGCCCGAGATCCGGCTGGCCGCCGGGCTGGCGATGAACACCACGCCCTTGGCCACTTCTTCGGCCGTGCCGAACTTGCCGGTCGGGTTGACCTTGAGCGTGGAGCTGAACAGATCGGGCATGTTCTTCTCGATGGTCTGCCAGATGCCGCCGTCGAAGTAGGTATTGCCCGGCGACACGCAGTTCACGCGAATGCCCTTGGCCACGAGCTGGCGGCTCAAACCCTTGGCGTAGTGGATCAGCGCGGCCTTGATGGCGCCGTAAGACCCTGCGGCGAAATCAACCTCGAAGCCGGAGACGCTGGAGACGATCACGATGGAAGCACTTGCAGACTTCTCGAGATACGGCACCGCTGCCGCCACGGCATTCACGGTGTGCATCATGTCGGTGCGGAACGACTTTTCCCAAGTGTCTTCGTTGTCACCCACGGCCAGGGCCGACACGTTGCACACCAGCACGTCGATACCGCCGAGTTCGGCCCCGGTGGCGGCAATCCACGACTTCAGCGCTACCGGGTCGGCAACATCCACCGCCCGACCGAAGGCCTGCACGCCCTTGGTCTTCATGGACGCAACCGCGCTAGCCACTTCGTCGACCTTGCGGGCGCAGATCGAAACGTTCGCACCTTCGCCGGCCAGGCACTCCGCGACCGCCCGCCCTATGCCCTTGCTGCCGCCGGTAACCACCGCGCGCTTGCCCTTGAGTCCGAGGTCCATGTCTGCGCCTTTGGAGTTGAGTGTGGGCATTCTCTCGGCGCGCGACCCTCGTGTAAACAGGAACTTGCCCGGACCGCGTTCGCGTGTCCAGCGTTGAGTTCAG